>NZ_JBIVVI010000499.1:0-6215 GCF_044757675.1 Kitasatospora sp. NPDC091257 | reverse complement strand
CCCGGTGACCAGTGGTCACCGGGGCTCCTCGGTGTGTACGGGGTTGCCGCCCGAGCACGGGCTGTGTACGGGGTCGCCGCCGGAACGTGGGCTGTGCACGGCGCCGCCGTCGGAACGGGTGTGTACGGCGTTGCCGCGCGGAACGGGTGTGGACGGCGCTGCCGCCCGCCGGCCCGGACGCGGGCGTCTCAGTGCTTGAGGCGGTAGACCACGGTGTCGGCGAAGACACCGACCATCTCGTAGTGGGTGTCCAGCAGGTTCTCCATCCGGGGGATCATGACCGGCTGGTACGGGGCGATGCCGGAGTCGTCGACCACGACCTCGGGCAGGCCGTTGGCGAGGTCCTTGTCGAAGGTCTGCCAGGCGTTGGCGACGCTGAACTGCTCGCCGACGTTCTGGTTGCCGTCCTTGCCGCCGCTGTAGTTGGTGAGGAAGCCCGCGGTCAGGTAGCGGGTGGCGGGCTTGCGGTCGGCCAGCCAGTACAGCTCGGGGTGCATGCCCCAGACCAGCACGGTGTCCTTCGGGGTGGTCTGGGCGGCGACGGCGGTGGCGACCTCGGTGGTGCGGTTGAGGCCCTCCCCCGGCCAGGCCAGCGCCAAGCTCCAGAACACCGTGGCGGCGACCGTGGTGTACGCCAGGACGGGCTTCCAGCGGATCGCGGAGGTGGCGATCGCCCCGGTGCCCAGCAGCACCAGCGGCGGCATCAGCTGGAGGTAGTAGTGGCCGAAGAAGTGGAAGCCCACACTGACCGCGACCACCGAGGAGAGCAGCCAGACCCACAGGTCGGTGGTCGAGCCGTGCTCCTCGCCGGCCACCGGCAGCGGGCGGTGGCGGTACTTGAGCCAGAGCCTGCGCCCGACCGGGAGCAGGAAGCCCAGGCCGGCCCCGACCAGGATGGCCGAGTTGCCGAGGGCCCGGCCGAGCATCTGGAGCCAGGCGCCGCCGAAGGAGGCGTAGTCGCCGCTGCCGGTGACCACCCAGAAGAGGAAGCCCTTGGGCTTGGTGAGGATCACCGCGACCAGCGCTATCGGCAGGGTGAAGCCGAACCCGATCTTGAACAGCGCGGGCGGCCAGCGCACCCCGCGCCGGCGGGTGTCCTGGAAGAGCATCCAGAGCACCGGCAGCAGCACCGCGCCGCCGGTCTGCTTGGTCAGTGAGCACAGGGCGACCGCGATGCCCGCGGCCAGCCAGCGGCGCCGTTCGGCGTACCGGAAGGCGGCCACCATGGCGGGCAGCATGAAGACCTCGAAGGTCGCCGCCTGGGTGTCCTCCGGGGAGAGCCCGATGGAGACCAGCAGGTAGAGCAGTCCGGCCCCGGCCCCGGCCCGGTTGCCCCAGCGGCCGCGGGCGATCGAGGCCAGCAGGATCGCCGTGACCAGGTGGGCCACCACCGCCAGGGTGCGCAGCGGCCAGAGCGAGGCGGAGCCGAAGACCGCGAAGCAGGCCTGGTAGAGCCAGGGCAGCAGCGGGGGCTTGCGGTCCACCACGGTGTCGTACAGCACGCCGCCGTCCGCCAGCATCCGGGCCTGGGTCGCCAGGAAGCCCTCGTCCGGGCTCCAGACGGGCCGGGCGAAGGAGGGGATGTGGGTGAGCAGCGCGACCAGCGCGAGCACCGGCACCAGCCTGGTCCAGTACCCGGTCAGCAGACGGGTACGGACGCGCTCGGGCAGGCGCTCGGCCAGTCCGGTGAGGCGGAGGCGGGTGGGGGTCGGCACGGATGACAACCTACCGGGCGGGATCGGCGCCGATGGCGCCGGTCCCGCCTTTCAGTGCGATTGTCAGCTTGTTCCGTGACGAACTGTTACGGAGTTACGACAAATGGTCGTCAACGGAACGGGGGCCACTCCGCCCGGACGGCCTCCGGTCAGGCCTCGACCGGCGCCGCGTCCAGCTTGGCGACCAGCGCCGTCACCTTTCGGGCGATGTCCGGGGCGTTCAGGCCGATCTCGGCCAGGATCTCGGCCCGGCTGGCGTGGTCCAGGAACTCCTGCGGGATGCCGAAGTCGCGCACCGGCAGGTCCACGTCCGCGTCCCGAAGCGCCTGCGCCACGGCCGCGCCGACGCCGCCCACCCGGCCGTTGTCCTCGATGGTGACGACCACCCGGTGCTCGGCCGCCAGGCCCGGCAGGGCCCGGTCCACCGGCTTGACCCAGCGCGGGTCCACCACGGTGGCGGTGATGCCCCGGGCGGCCAGCAGGTCGGCGACCTCCAGGCTGGTGGGGGCCATCGCACCGACCGAGACGATCAGCACGTCGGCGCGGTGGGCGCCGGAGGGCTCCTCGGCGGCGCGCAGCACGTCCATGCCGCCGATCCGGCCGACCGCGGGGACGGCCGGGCCGACCGTGCCCTTGGAGTAGCGGACCACGGTCGGGGCGTCCTTGACCTCGACGGCCTCGCGCAGCTGGGCGCGGACCTGCTCGGCGTCGCGCGGGGCGGCCAGCCGCAGGGACGGGATGAGCTGCAGCATCGACATGTCCCACATGCCGTTGTGCGAGGCCCCGTCGTCACCGGTGACGCCGGCCCGGTCCAGGACGAAGGTGACGCCCAGCCTGTGCAGGGCGACGTCCATCAGCACCTGGTCGAAGGCCCGGTTGAGGAAGGTCGCGTAGACCGCGAACACCGGGTGCAGGCCGTTGGTGGCCAGGCCGGCCGCGCTGGTGACGGCGTGCTGCTCGGCGATGCCGACGTCGAAGATGCGGTCCGGGAAGGCCTCGGCGAACGGGGCCAGGCCCACCGGGTGGAGCATGGCGGCGGTGATGCCGACGATGTCCTCGCGCTCGTGGCCGAGCGCGACCATCTCCTCGGCGAAGACCGAGGTCCAGCTCCGCCCGCCGCTCTGGATCGGCAGGCCGGTCTCCGGGTGGATCTTGCCGACCGCGTGGAAGCGGTCCTCGTCGTTGTTCTCGGCGGCGTGGTAGCCGCGGCCCTTCTCGGTGAGGCAGTGCACGATCACCGGGCCGCCGAAGCCGCGCGCCTTGGTCAGCGCGGACTCCAGGGCGGTCATGTCGTGGCCGTCGATCGGGCCGATGTACTTGAGGCCGAGGTCCTCGAACATGCCCTGCGGGGCGATGAAGTCCTTGAGGCCCTTCTTGGCGCCGTGCAGCGTCTCGAACAGCTGCTGGCCGACCACCGGGGTGCGCTGGAGCGCGTCCTTGCCCCAGGACAGGAACCGCTCGTAGCCCTGGGTGGTGCGCAGGGTGGCGAGGTGGTTGGCCAGGCCGCCGATGGTCGGCGAGTACGAGCGCTCGTTGTCGTTGACGACGATGACGAGCGGGCGGTCCTCGGCGTCGGCGATGTTGTTCAGCGCCTCCCAGGCCATGCCGCCGGTGAGCGCGCCGTCACCGATGACGGCGACGACCGGGTCGTTCTTGCCCAGGATCTGGTTGGCCTTGGCCAGGCCGTCGGCGTAGGAGAGGACGGTGGAGGCGTGCGAGTTCTCGATCACGTCGTGCTCGGACTCGGCGCGGGACGGGTAGCCGGACAGGCCGCCCTTCATCCGCAGCCGGGAGAAGTCCTGGCGGCCGGTGAGCAGCTTGTGGACGTAGCTCTGGTGGCCGGTGTCGAAGAGGATGCGGTCGCGCGGCGAGTCGAAGACCCGGTGCAGCGCGATGGTCAGCTCCACCACGCCGAGGTTGGGCCCGAGGTGGCCACCCGTCTTGGAGACCTCGGTCACCAGGAAGGTCCGGATCTCCTGGGCCAGTGCGGCCAGCTGTCCGGGCGTGAGCCGGTCGAGATCGCGCGGTCCCCGAATGCGGGTCAGCAGGGCCACCCGTTCCTCCTCGTTCAGTGTTCGCGGACCACGGAAAGTCCGACGGGCGTCGCTGCCCGGTCCGGTGCCACGCCGGCGGTCCCGGCCGGGGCCGACCGGTCGAGTCTAATGTCCGCCTCCCGGACGCCGAGCGGCGCGCCCGGTGCCACCGTTCGTTACCGCCATTCCGGGAGGTCGGGCGGGGGAGGCGGGTCATGCCGGATTGACGCACTGGCGTTCGACCATGCTTATCCGGGCGGAGTCGACCGTCCGGGACGGGACGTTCGGGACGCCCCCGTCTGCGGTGCGCCGCCTGCGGTGCGCCGGCCGCGGTGCGCCGGCCGCGGTGCGCCGACCGGCGGCGTCAGGCGCGGCCGAGCGCGCCGGACTCCCCCATCTCGCTCATCACCAGGGCCAGCGCCCCGAGCACCTCGGCCCGGCCGCCGAGCGTGCCGGGGACGACCGAGAGCTGCCGGGCGGCGCTCGGGATCGCGTAGCGGGCCACCGAGTCGCGGATCGGGGCGAGCACCAGCTCGCCGGCCTCGGCGAGGTCCCCGCCGAGGATCACCCGGCGCGGGTTGAGCAGGTTGCACAGGGTGGCGACGCCGGTGCCGATCTGCCGGCCCGCGTCGGCGATCACCCGGCGGCAGCCGAGGTCGCCCTGCTGGGCCAGCTCGACCACCCGGGGCAGGCTGAGGTCCGGGCCGAGGGTGGGGACGAGCAGCGAGAGCAGGTAGCGGGAGCCGACGAAGGTCTCCAGGCAGCCGCGGTTGCCGCAGCGGCAGACCGGCCCGGCCTCGTCCAGGGTGATGTGCCCGATCTCACCCGCGGTGCCGCCCGGCCCGCGGTAGATCTGCCCGTTCACCACCAGCCCGGCGCCGACGCCGCTGGCGACCTTGATGTAGGCGAGGTCGCTCAGCCCGCGGCCGGCGCCCCAGACCAGCTCGCCGAGCGCGCCCAGGTTGGCGTCGTTGTCCACGTGCACCGGCATGCCGAGCCGCTCGGTCAGCTCCCGGCCCGGGGCGATGCCCGTCCAGCCGGGCAGGATCGCGGTGGAGCCGAGCGCGCCGGTCTCCACGTCGATGGGGCCGGGCACGCCGAGGCCGACGCCGATCACCTTGTCGGGGCGGAACCCGGCCTGCGCCAGCAGTCGCTCGACCATCGCCTCGGCGCGGTCGAAGCCCTGCTGGGCGGAGACGTCGACGTCGATCGGGGCGCTCTCCTCGGCCAGCACCCGGTGGGCCAGGTTGCCGACCGCGACGCGCAGGTGGGTGTGGCCGAAGTCGATGCCGACCACGATGCCGGCGTCCCCGCTGAGCGAGACGCTGCGCGCGCGGCGGCCGCCGGAGGAGGTGTCGGCGACCACGACGGTGCCGCTCTCCTTCAACTCCCGCACGATGTTGGACACGGTGGCCGCGGACAGTCCGGTGCCGCGGGCGATCTCGGCCTGGGTCAGCGAGCCGGCGCCCACGCGGCCGCGTCCGGCCCGCCAGTCGAGCGCGTGGCCAGTCCCGCCGACGCCGCCCCGGGCCCATACACCCCCGTCCCAAGGAGGCAATCCATGACCGATGCCGATCCTCGCGGCCTGGAAGCCGTCGCCCAGTGCCACCTCACAGAGGTCCGCACCATCGAGGAAGAGATCGAGCGTTTCGCGTCCATCCTCGGATTCAGTGCCGACCTGGACCGCCTCATGCTCCTGCCCGGCACCCACAAGACGATCCCGCACACAGCGTCGCTGCGCCGTCTCCTCGCCATCGTCGGTGATCTGCTAGAGCAGACCGGCGCAGCCCTCTACAAGCTGCACCTGGCCCGGCCGCTGCCGCCCCGCGCGACCGTGATGCTTCTGTCTGCGATCAGCAGCGTCCAGGAGATCGTCCGTGACGCGCACCGGGCGGTGTGCAGCCGCGTGGCCGGTGAGGCCCTCGACCGGCTCTGCGTGGCAGTGACCACGATGTGTCAGATCACTGAGGCCGTGGCGCAGTCGCCGCTGCCGGCCGAACAACGCGGCGCCGGTGGGACCGCGCGGCCGTGACCGGCAAAGTGCCGCGCTGACGACACGGCTGTTCGGGTCGAGCGGGTGTCCCGAGCAGGGACCCCCGCCCGACCGGTCTGCCGCCTTCGTCGGTGGGGATGGGTCAAGGCCCTGATGCCTCCCGCTTCGGTGCGCGACATACACGGTGTCCCCGTGCTCACCGGCATGGTGGACTGACCGCCACCACCCGTCCGCGACCACCGGCAGCGCCCCAAGCTCTGGTCGGACGTCTCGGCCCGCTGACGGCCCACCAGCTGGAGGCCTGCCGCCAGGTACGCGATCACGTGGAGCAGATCTCCTAGAAGCCCCGGACGAACCCGGTACGGCCCAGGCGCATCCCCCTGGACCGCACGCTGCTGGCCCTCGACGCGCTGCACGCCTGGCTCAGTGTCACCCGGCCTCCCGCCACCACTCACTGACCCCGCTGCGCCCCCT
>NZ_JBIVVI010000498.1:0-6221 GCF_044757675.1 Kitasatospora sp. NPDC091257 | reverse complement strand
GAAGCCCGTGCGGTCGCCCGCCCTCCCCGGGGCGGATCAGCCCGAGAGCTTGCGCATCAGCCGGACGCCCTGGGCCGCCGTCAGGTGCGGCAGGTACGCCTTGCCGATCGCCCGGGTGATGCCGGGCAGCGCGGCCGGGTCGGGGTACGCCATGTACATCGGCCGGTACTCCGGCTGGAACTTCGCCTTGAAGGCCAGCAGCGAGCGGAAGCCGTACACCGGCTCCAGCACCTTGCCCATCCAGTCCAGCATCCGCTGCAGCCCGGTGGGCTCCTCGTCCTGCCCGGTGCGGGCCAGCGGCGCGCCCGACAGCGACAGGAAGCGCGCGCCCTCCTCCTTGAAGCCGAGCGCGGCCGAGGCGATCAGGAACTCGCTGACGCCGCGGAAGCCGTCCGAGCGCCGGCGCATGAAGTCCAGCGTCCAGCCCACCGGCACGCCGTCCTCGTACACCGGCATCCAGCTGGTCAGCCCGTGCACCACCCGCTGCTCGTCCACCGCGATCAGCACCCGCACGTCCGGGTCGTCCAGCTCCGCCAGCCCGCCGAGCGTGAAGCCCATCTCCGGCAGGCCCTTCTCGGAGACCCACTCCTCGGAGATCGCCCGGATCTGCTCCCGCAGGGCGAGCGGCGCCTCGTGGTACGCCCACCACTCCGCGGAGATGCCCTGCTTGCCGGCCTTGTTGAGGGCGGTGCGGATGTCCTGCCACTTGCGGCCGGTGAAGGCCAGCTCGGGCAGCGGCACCACGGTGTCCTCGGCGACCTGCAGCGAGCGCCAGCCGAGCCGCGCGGCGGCGTCCCTGGTCTCGCCGCAGACGCTGTAGAAGCACGGCGTCCAGCCGCGCGCGTCGCAGTACCGGGCGAAGCCGGCCACCGCCCCGGCACGGTCCTCCGGCGCGCCGAACGGGTCGCCGGTGGTCAGCGCGACGGTGCCCACCACCCGGTAGGCGACGGCCGCCCGGCCCTGCTCGTCGAACCAGTAGTGGTTGCCGTCCCAGGTGGCGATGAACGAGAGCGTCCCGCCGCCGTGCTCGGTCAGCAGCGCCCGCGCCCGGTCGGCCGCCGCCGCGTCGGTGTGCAGCACCGGACGGCGGAAGACGGAGAGCAGCACGGCCAGCGCGACCGCCCAGAACGCCAGCCCGCAGTACGTCTCCAGGAAGCGCGCCACCGGCCCGACCGCGATCGGGTAGTCCGGCAGCAGGTCGTTGTACGCGGGCGGCAGGAACTGGGCCGGCAGCCCGGCCACCAGCCGGCGGGCGGTCGCCCCCGGCTCGAACTCCCCGGCCGCCAGCCGCCCGACCCCCACGTAGGTGGCCGCGGAGGCGAGCGCCGCGCCGCCAAGCACCAGGGCCAGCCGGCGCACCGAGCTGCCGGACAGCCGCAGCGGGAAGCGCTTGCGGGTGGCCACCAGCAGGGCGGTGGTCAGCAGCGGCAGCAGCAGCGCCTCGACGAAGTACTGCACCACGTCCCGGCTCACCGGCCCGGCGTCCAGGTACAGCCAGCACAGCAGCGCCGCCCAGAGCAGCTCGGTGGCCACGGTGACCAGCCAGGCCAGCCGCAGCCCCCGGCGCAGCCCCTCGGCGAGCACCAGCAGCAGCGCCGGGAAGAGCGCGGCCATCATCCGGCCCGGGGTGTCGAAGATCCGGACGACGGCGTGCGCGCGGGCGCAGTCGTGCGCCGACAGCGCGCAGAAGTCGGCGACCTCGTCCGGGCTGAGCCGGTGCGAGAAGTACAGCTCGGAGAAGGTGTTGAACGGTCCGCTGGCGTTGTCGTACAGCGAGGCGAGCAGCGGCCCGAAGGCGGCGGCGACCAGGCAGAGCGCGACCAGCACCCGGGTCTCGGAGTGCGAGGAGCGGTGCGTGCGCAGGTGCGGGCGGCCCCGGCTGACCAGCGCGCCCAGGCCGAGCCCGGCCAGCGCGGCGGCGCACCGCTGGACGCTCTGCAGGTGGCCCACGTACAGCGTCATCACCAGCGGGACGAGCAGCACCAGCAGGTGCAGCCGGCGGCGCCAGAGCACGGTGAGCCGGTACCCGAGCACCCCCGCCAGCGCGAACACGCCGACGCCGGGGCCGACCGAGATCTGGTCGGCCACCGAGGCGGTCCACTGCTCCCCCGCCGAGGAGCCGAAGGCGACCAGCGCGGTGCCCAGCAGGGTGCCGACGACCTGCCCGCCGACCAGCACCGCGAGGGTGCGCGGCCGCCCGAGCCGGTGCTCGGCTGCCGGGCCGACCAGGAGCAGCAGCAGGCTGGTGAACACGTACGAGCCGCTGCCGGAGCACCAGAACATCGAGGTGACCGGCGTCCACCAGTGGCCCTCGGCCAGCGTGGGCAGGCCGATCCCGGCCCGGTCCAGCAGCCGCTCGGACGGGCCGTGGCCCAGGCTCCCGGTGGCCGCGCCGAGCAGCCAGAGCCCGGCCAGCAGGGTCAGCGTCAGCGGCGCCGAGCGCAGCCGGGAGCCGAGCGCCCTGGCCGCCCGCCGGACCCGCTGCGGGCGCGGCTCCGCGGTGCGGGTGACCGGAGCCCGGTCGGTGCCGCGCTCGGCCGAGCGCTCCGCGTCCGGCCCCGGCTTGCGCTGCTCGCCGACGGTGGCCAGCGCGGTCCCCGCCCCGGTCACCGCGTCAGCCCGGTCTGCTGGGCGAGCCACGGGAGCTGCTGGACGATGCCGGGGCGGAAGACGACCCAGCCGTGGCCGCCCGGCATCAGGTCGAACTTGGACTTCATTCCGGCCGCCTGCGCGGCCCGGTAGACCTTCTCCATCTGCGGTCTGAACTCCTCGTCGGTCTCGCCGACGACCAACGCGACGTTGGTGTCCGGGAATTTCCTGCGGGCCATCACCTGGAGCGGATCGACCGCGTCGAACTTCTTCTCGTCACCGCCGAAGGCGGCCTTGACGGTCTGTTCCCGGCTGCCCAGGGTCGGTTCCTCCTGCCCGGACATGTCGAGGACGGTGCCGTACACGTCGGACGCGTTGACGCCGAGCTGGAGCGCGCAGGTGCCGCCCATCGAGGCGCCCCCGATCGCCCACGCGGTTCGGCCGGTCGCGGCCTGGAGGTTCTGGTGGACCCAGTCCGGCACGTCCACGGCCAGGTACGTCTGGGTCTTGGCGATCTTGGAGTCGAGGCAGAGCGTGTTGGCCCAGGTGGAGCCGAGCTGATCGGGCATCACCACGATCGGCGCGAGGCCGCCGTGGTCCGCGGCGAAGGCGTCCAGCGCCTCGTTGATCTGCGCGGAGAGCACCCAGTCCCCCGGAACCCCGGGCTGGCCGGTGATCATCACGACGACCGGCAGCAGCGGCCGCGGGGTGGCCTGGTAGGCGGGCGGGAGGTAGACGTACGCGTCGCGGGCCTTGAAGCCCGACTTGGTGCCGGGGATCGGCACCACCGAGACGGTGCCCTTCTCGGGCAGGTCCGCCGGGGGCTTCCAGGCCTCCTCCAGCGACTTGCCGGGCGGGGCGCTCATGGTCTGGCCCGCCTTGGTGGCGACCAGCCCGTCGGTCCTGGTCAGCCAGGGCGCCAGCATCACGCGCCCGCTCGGGAACTGGCCGAAGCCGATGTTGACCTCGGAGGAGGACATCAGCAGCACCAGGCCGCTCAGGCCCAGCGCGAGCCCCCGGCGCCGCCAGGTGAGCCGGCGCAGCCGGTAGCCGACCAGGCAGAGCCCGAGCAGGGCGACGGCTATCCACCAGGTGACGTACCGGGGAGTGCCCTCGGGGAAGGGGTGCCACCAGCCGTCGACCACCACGTCCAGCAGCCAGCTGAGCGCGGCCGCGGTGAACAGTGCGGCGGGTAGGCGGACCCGCCACCAGCTGCGGCCGCGGCCGATGGCTAGCGCGAACAGCGCCGCCCAGCCTGCCGCCAGCACGGCGTGCGGGATCAGGCCCTCGGTGAGCGGCCAGTCGATCGGGTTCCAGCGGGAGGCAAGGGTCAGCGTGGTCATGCGGCTTTGCCCGGCGGGGTGGTGTCGGCCAGGAAACCGTAGGCGACGACGTTGCCGTCGTAGCCGTGTTCCTCACTGTACGAACCGCCGCAGGTGATGACCCGCAGCTGTGCGTCAGCGGCCTGACGATAGACCCGGTCGTCCGGGAAGTCCTTTCGGTCGTGCACTTCGATGGCGTAGAGCTGGTAGACGGCGGTGGCGCCGTCCGCCCGGGCGATCTCGATCCGGTCCCCCCGACGGAGCGCGCCCAGATGATAGAAGACCGCGGGGCCGGCCTTGTTGTCGACGTGTCCTGCCAGGATCGCGGTGCCGCGCTGGCCGGGGCTGGCCCCGCCGCGGTACCAGCCCGCCAGGTTGCGGTCCGCCTCGGGCGGGGTCTGGAGACGGCCGGCGCCGTCCAGCCCGAGCGCGGTGACCGGGGCGTCCAGCCGCACCGCCGGAATGCGGATCCGGGTCGGCGCGGACGGGCCGAGCGGCGGCACGATCGAGACCGGCGCGATCCCGGCCTGGGCCTGACCGGCCCCCGGCGCGGGCGGCAGCGACGAACCTCCGTCGTGCAGCAGCCAGGCACCGAGGACCAGCGCGGCCCCGGCCGCCAGGGTGCCCGGCCACGGGCCCCTGCTCTGCTGGACGCCCATGGGCGCTCCCCTCTGCCGACGGAACCCCGCTTCCTGGGAGTTTCCTGGGAACAATTCAACCGGAACGGACTGTAAGGCACGTCCATACGACGGTCGTACCGGCACCCGCCGATCGGCAGGGCGGACGGCCTCTTTTCTGCGCCGCGTGGGCGCCCGGTCGCGGAGCGCGACGACCGCCCCCCGCGCACGATCGCCGCGGGTGCACGCCCGACACGAGCTACCGACGGTTCAACGGACCCGATCGGTTGCGTCGTTCGAGCGATCACTCACGAGCTCGCGCTGCGCCTCTTCGACCGGCCCCGCCCTCGTGCCATGCTGACCCGGTTACGGGTTGTATCACCCACTTGTCCGACCGGACTCCGCACTCCCGCACGCCGCCCGCCCGCACGCCCCACGAACGGAGTGACCATGGAAGCCCTCTCACGCCGCACCCTGCTGACGGCCGGCGCCGCCACCGCCGCCACCCTGGCGGCCGGGTGCGGCAGCAACCACGCCACCGGCGAGGAGCGGGCGACCGGCAGCGCCGCGCCGGCCACCGGAGCGGCCGACAAGCAGGGCGCCACTCCGGCCCCGGCCCCGCTCCCCCGGCCGCAGGCGGTCCTGATCGGTGACGGCTCCACCTCGGACACCGGCGCCCAGCCGCACCAGCCCGTCCCCGACCGGCTGCAGCCCGGCCAGCGCCCGCCGCAGTTCGTGGTCTTCTCCTGGGACGGCGCCGGCGAGCTCGACAACGGCCTGTTCGCCCGCTTCCGCCGGCTGGCCCGGGACCACGACGCGAAGATGACCTTCTTCCTCAGCGGCCTCTACCTGCTGCCCGAGTCCAAGAAGGACCTCTACCGCCCGCCGCAGCACAAGGTCGGCGCCTCCGACATCGGCTACCTGAGCGACCAGCACATCCGCGACACCCTGGAGAACGTGCACGCGGCCTGGCTGGAGGGCCACGAGATCGGGACCCACTTCAACGGCCACTTCTGCGGCTCCACGGGCGTCGGCGCGTGGTCCCCGGAGGAGTGGGACAGCGAGATCCAGCAGGCGATGGACTTCGTGACGAACTGGCGCACCAACACCGGCTTCACCGACCTGCCCGCGCTGCCCTTCGACTACCGCAAGGAGCTGATCGGCAGCCGCACCCCCTGCCTGGAGGGCCAGCGCAACCTGCTGCCCACCGCGGTCAGGCGCGGCTGGCGCTACGACAGCAGCGGCAACGGCACCCAGGTGTGGCCGCAGAAGATCCAGGGCGGCGCGCTGTGGGACCTCCCGCTGCAGTCCATCCCGTTCCCCGGGCACACCTTCCAGGTGCTCTCGATGGACTACAACATCATGTACAACCAGTGCGGCCCCAACACCAAGGCCGACCCGGCGCTCCACCCCGGCTTCCAGACCCAGGCCCGCGACGCCTACCTGATGGGGTTCGACCGCACCTACGACGGCAACCGGGCGCCGTACGTCATCGGCAACCACTTCGAGGAGTGGAACGGCGGCATCTACATGAACGCCGTCGAGGACGTCCTCAGGACCATCGCGGACAAGCCGGAGGTCCGGCTGGTGTCCTTCCGGCAGCTGGTCGACTGGCTGGACGCCCAGGACCCGGCGGTGCTGCGCAAGCTCCAGACCCTCACCCCGGGGCAGTCCCCGGCCGGCGGCTGGGAGG
>NZ_JBIVVI010000497.1:0-6222 GCF_044757675.1 Kitasatospora sp. NPDC091257 | reverse complement strand
GCCGGGTCCGGTTGCTCTCCCCCTCGACGATGGCGACCCCTCGACGAGGGTGACGGTGGTGCCGTCCCGGCCCACGCCGAACGGGAAGTTGCGTCTCCGGGTCGGGGTGTGGGCCGTCAGAGCTCCGGGAGCGCCTCTCCGGCCTGCGGCTCGCGGCCCTCGGTGAGCCGGAACAGGTAGCCGCGCAGGTAGGCCTCCAGTCCGTCGTCCAGGTAGGCGGCGTACTGCCGCAGGGCCTCGGGTTCGTTCCGGCCGTCGTCGCCCAGTTCCAGCTCGCTCGTGATCCAGGCCCGCACCTCGTCCCGGCGCGACCACCAGTCGCGCACCGCCTGCGGGGTCCAGTGACAGTCACCGTCCCAGGCGTAGCCGCCCTGCGGTTCGCCGTGGGCGATCTCCACCAGGGCGGCCACCTCGCGGGGGTTGGCGGGCTGGCGGTGGACGAACTCGCAGTGCTCGTCGTCCGAGAGCACGAGCTCGGGGAGGTAGTACGGGCCGTTCAGCCCGCTGTCGGTCTCGCCGGCGTAGAACGGGCCCGGCACGTTCAGCCGGCTGCGCTGCTCCCAGCGGCCGTCGCCCACGGAACCGGTCATCTCCCGGGCGGTCGGCAGCGGGTCCCAGTAGGCCTGCTCCTGCCACGGGCCCTCCACCGGGTAGTGGAGCAGCCGCCCGCGCATCCGCTTGGCGGCCTCCCGCAACCGCGCCTCGTGCGAGAGCGGTGCGGCCCGTCGGCTGCCCCGTGCCCGGTTCAGGAGCCGGGTCCACCGGCCGGCCAGTCCGCCCATCTGCGTTTTCCCCATGCGGCTCACCTTAGGCGTGGCGCCGGGAGGCCCACCCTGGGCCGTGGCACCGGACCGGCCCGGCCTCGACCGAAGCCGACCTCGACGAAGCGGCAGCGCGCTCGGCGGCGGACGGGACCGGGCCGACGTGAGCCGCGGGGCGGAGTGGGAAGTCGGCCGGGCCGACTTCCCACTCCGGGCGGTTCAGTGGGACGCCTCGCCGGTGCCCGTGCAGCAGGCCTCCGGCGCGTCGGCGGCGCTCTTGCCGAGGCTGTCGGCGTCGGCCTTGACGACGTAGACCTCCCAGGGCTCCTTGCCGGGGGCGGTCACCCAGACCTTGTCCTGGACGGCGTAGCAGCAGGAGGTGTCGTTCTCCTCGAAGGTGGCGAGGCCGGCCTCGCGCAGGCGGGCGGTGGCGGCGGTGACCTGCTCGGTGGAGGCGACCTCGACGCCGAGGTGGTCGAGGCGGGTGTCCTCGCCGGGCTCGCCCTCGATGAGGACGAGCTTTAGCGGGGGCTCGGTGACGGCGAAGTTGGCGTAGCCGGGGCGGCGCTTGGCGGGCTCGGTGCCGAAGAGCTTGGAGTAGAAGGCGATGGAGCCTTCGAGGTCGGCGACGCGCAGGGCGAGCTGGACACGGGACACGGTGGCCTCCAACGGGCAGGAAGGGCTCGAAGGGCTGGAAGGGCTGGAAGGGCTGGAAGGGCTGGAAGGGCTGGAAGGGCTGGAAGGGCTGGAAGGGAGCAAAGGGACTGAACGAGCCTGTATCGATGTCTGTCGATTCAGCCTTGCACTCTGGATCGATATTCGTCAACATAGAAGCATGTCGAAACAGGAACTCCCGCTGCTCGATCGGGACGACGCCGCGGACGGCTGCTGCCCCCGGCTGCTGAGCGCCCCGCTGGACGCGGACCAGGCCGCCGAACTGGCGTCGCTCTTCAAGGCCCTGGGCGATCCGGTGCGGCTGCGGCTGCTGTCGATGATCGCCTCCGGCGCCGGCGGCGAGGTGTGCGTCTGCGACCTGACGCCGGCGTTCGACCTGTCCCAGCCGACGATCTCCCACCACCTGAAGCTGCTCCGGCAGGCCGGGCTGATCGACTCCGAGCGCCGCGGCACCTGGGTGTACTACCGGCTGGTCCCCGAGACGACCGACCGCCTCGCGGGCATCCTCACCCGCCGGGCGTCCCTCGGCGCCGCCGAGTGAGCGCCGACGCCGGGGCGCCCGGCCCGGTGGCCGGCCGGCTGTCGTTCACCGACCGCTACCTCGCGCTGTGGATCCTCGCCGCGATGGTCCTCGGCATCGGCCTCGGCCGGCTCGTCCCCGGCCTGGGCGACGCGCTCGCGAAGGTGACCGTCACCGGCGTCTCCCTGCCGATCGCGTTCGGCCTGCTGGTGATGATGTACCCGGTGCTCGCGAAGGTCCGCTACGACCGCCTCGACACCGTCACCCGCGACCGCCGCCTGCTGCTCCCCTCCCTGCTGCTGAACTGGCTCGTCGGGCCCGCCCTGATGTTCGCCCTCGCCTGGCTCCTGCTGCCCGACCTGCCGGAGTACCGCACCGGGCTGATCGTCGTCGGCCTCGCCCGCTGCATCGCCATGGTGATCATCTGGAACGACCTGGCCGGCGGCGACCGGGAGGCCGCCGCCGTCCTCGTCGCCCTGAACTCGCTCTTCCAGGTGGTCGCCTTCGGCGCGCTGGGCTGGTTCTACCTGTCCGTGCTGCCCGGGTGGCTCGGTCTGGAGCGGACCGTGCTCGACGTCCCGGTGTGGGAGATCGCCCGCAGCGTGCTGATCTTCCTCGGCATCCCGCTCGCCGCCGGCTACCTCACCCGCCGCCTGGGCGAGAAGGTCCGCGGCCGCGCCTGGTACGAGACGGCGCTGCTGCCGCGCATCGGCCCGTTCGCGCTGTACGGGCTGCTGTTCACGATCGTCGTCCTGTTCGCGCTCCAGGGCCGTGCCATCACCGCGCAGCCCCTGGACGTCGCCCGGATCGCGCTGCCGCTGCTGGTCTACTTCGCCGTCATGTGGGCCGGTTCCCTGGCACTGGGCCGCGCGGTGGGACTGGACCACCCGCGGGCCACCACCCTCGCGTTCACCGCGGCGGGCAACAACTTCGAACTGGCCATCGCCGTCGCCATCGCCACCTTCGGCGCCGCGAGCGGCCAGGCCCTCGCCGGAGTGGTCGGCCCGCTGATCGAGGTGCCCGTCCTGATCGGCCTCGTCCACGTGGCCCTCGCCGCCCGCCGGTACTTCCCCCGGCCCGCCACCGTTCCCGCCACCGTTCCCGCCACCGTCCCTGCCCCCGCCACAGCCCCCGAACCCGAAGGTTCCGCCCGTGTCTGAGTCCAAGCCGTCCGTGCTGTTCGTCTGCGTGCACAACGCCGGCCGCTCCCAGATGGCCGCCGCCTTCCTCACCCGGTTCGGCGGGGACCGGGTCGAGGTCCGGTCGGCCGGGTCGGCGCCCGCCGACGGCGTCAATCCGGCCGTGGTCCGGGCGATGGCCGAGGTGGGGATCGACCTCTCCACCGAGACGCCCAAGGTGCTCACCGTCGAGGCGGTCCGGGCCTCGGACGTGGTGATCACCATGGGCTGCGGCGACGCCTGCCCGTACTTCCCCGGAAAGCGCTACCTGGACTGGCAGTTGGCGGACCCGGCGGGCGAGGGCGTCGACGCCGTCCGCCCGATCCGCGACGGGATCGAGCAGCGTGTCCGCGCCCTGATGGCGGAACTCGGCATCGAGGCCGTCGCATGAGCGGGGTGGTGAACGTCGCCGCGATGACCCCGGCGCACGCCGCGCAGGTCCTGGAGATCTACCGGTCGGGCATCGACGGCGGCGACGCCACCTTCGAGACCGGTGTGCCGAGTTGGGAGGAGTGCGACGCGGCTCGCATGGTCGAGCACCGCCTGGTCGCCCTCGACGGGTTCGACCGGGTGCTCGGCTGGGCCGCGGTGGCGCGGGTGTCGGAGCGGAGCGCGGCCCACGGGACCCCCACCGCACCGCCGTCCGAACGGCCCGCCGGACCACCCCCGAACCGCCTCTGACCAGCCCGTTAGGCTCGCTCCATGACTGCCGACCACCACCACACGTGCGCGTGCTGCACGGAACGCCACGACGGCCCGCCGCTGTCCTACGGGGCTCCGGCGCCGGTGGAATGGAAGCCGCGCTACTCCCGGCGCCGGGACAGCGAGCTGACCGCCGACCAGTGCGTGGTCAAGGGACGGCACTTCTACGTCCACGGCCTGATCGAGATACCGGTGCGTGACAGCGGCGACACGTTCTCGTGGGGCGTCTGGGTCTCCTTGAGCGAGCAGAACTTCGCCCGGACGCACGACCTGTGGGACGACCCGGTACGGGAGCAGGAGCCCCCGTACTTCGGCTGGCTCTCCACCGAGCTGCCCGTCTATCCGGACTCGACCCTCCTGCTCAAGACCCACGTCCACACCCGCGCGGTCGGCCGGCGTCCTTTGATCGAACTGGAACCGACCGATCATCCCCTCGCGGTCGAGCAGCGCGAAGGCATTACGACCGGCCGCGTGCGGGAATTCGCGGACCTGCTCCTCCGGGGCTGACGGCCTCCGGCCCGCTGACGGTCCCCGGCCGCTGCTTCCCGCCGACGGTCCGCAACAGCCGGCCGCGGTGCGCGGTGCACGCCGCGTGGTGCACGCCGCGCGGTGCCGTGGCCGGCCGGTGCGCGCACGGCCGGTCGGTGCGTGTCAGACACCGACCGCGGTGCCGGCGTGGGCGGAGGCCGCCTGGTACTCGTCGTCGCCCTCGAACCGGGCTTCGCAGCCGGTGGCGAGGGTGCTGGCGACGATGACCGGGTCGAGGATCTTGGAGCCGGAGTTCAGCTCGGCGATCCCGCTCTGGTCGGTGGTCGCGGAGCCGACCCGCTGGCCGCTCGCCGTGCTGTAGAAGGTGATCTGCCGCCCCACGATCGGCTTGCCGTCCATGTCGGTCAGCGTGGCCTCGAAGTCGCCGCTGATCGGAGCGTGGGCGACCACGTGGCCGCTGACCGTACGTGCCGTGAGCTGGACTGGCTTCTTCTCGGAAGTCATGGTGTAACCTCCCGGATGCTCTGGGCTACTACTTCCACCGTAGGTGCCTCCGTGACGGCCTGCACGCGGGCAGTGATGCCGCAGGTCGGAGGGGCGGTGGGGGGTCGACGTCGGGCGGTGGTCGAGCGGTGCCCTGTCGCGGGTCGGCGGAACCGGAGCCTGACGCCCCTCCCGACGCACGCCGCCCGGGCCGCACGGGCGGGAGACCGGGGCAACCCGGTGGAGTTCGGGGCGGGGATCGGGGAGACTCGCGCGCATGGTTTCGGTACTGCAGAACGTGGCGATCGACTGCGCGGACGCCTATGAGTTGGCGCGCTTCTGGAGCGGTGTGACGGGCAGGCCGCTGGACCCCGACTGCCGGCCGGGGGACCACGAGACCCAGGTGCTGCTGGCGGAGGGCCCGGTGCTGTACTTCAACCAGGTGTCCGAGGCGAAGACGGTCAAGAACCGGGTCCACCTGTGCCTGCGGCCCGAGACCTCGCGCGATCAGGAGGTGGAGCGGCTGCTCGGCCTCGGCGCCGGCCTCGTCGGCGACCACCGGAACCCCGACGGTTCGGGTTGGGCGGTCCTCGCCGATCCCGAGGGCAACGAGTTCTGCGTGCTGCGCAGCGACTCCGACCGGGCGGCCGCGCACCCGTGAGGGCGCCGGGTCGGGCCACGCGTTCACGGCGCCGGGGGCGGACCGGATCCCGACCACCACGGTGACGGTCGACACCGCTCGCGGCGGGTCACGGAGAAGTGGGCCGCCCGCGCTCCGGGTGCCGGTGCGACCAGGCCCCGACGCCCAGGGCCGTCCCGATCCCGAGGAACGCGCCGACCCCGGCCGGCGCGATCCACCCGGTGATCGGTGCGGCCGGGGCGCCGCCCTCCCCGGGGAGGGCGAGCAGCCCGGTGAGCAGGCCGTACGGGACGAGCAGCGTTCCCGCGCAGGCCAGGGCGAGCAGCGGCCTTCGCGGGAGCTTCCGTCCCCAGGGCCGGACGAGGGCGCAGGCGAGGAGCAGCCCGGTCAGGGCGAGGACGGCCGTGAAGTCGACGCCGTGCCGTTCGAGCAGGACGAGGGCGCCGGGCGCGCCGTTGCGGGTGAACTCGTCCGCCATGTCGAAGCCGTCCGCGAGTCCGGCCCGGCCGCCCGCCGCCCAGTAGGTCTTGACGGCGATGTAAGGGACGGTGGCGGCGGCACCCAGGGCCACGACCCTTCGCGCTGCCGCCGGTGTCGGTGCGTGCACCATGTCTCCTCCTGGGGCATCACCCGCGTCGGCCGCTGCCGCCGGGTGGTTCCACAGTGCCGCGCCCGGGGAGTCGGGTCGTCCTTCCCGGGGCCCGGCCGCAGGGCGGTCCGTCCCTCGCGCGGGGGAGGAGTGGGGGGGGGGGCGGGGCCGCCGGCCCCACCCCC
>NZ_JBIVVI010000496.1:0-6229 GCF_044757675.1 Kitasatospora sp. NPDC091257 | reverse complement strand
GGGCGGCGGGGGTGGCCTGGCTGAGCGGGGCGAACACGCCGACCGCCAGGACGAGGGTCAGAACGAGCGTCAACAGTCTTGCCAACTGCGGGACTCGCAGTAAGCGTCGGCCATTCACGTGGGGGCCTCCGGGCCGTCAAAGGCCGCGAGTTGGGGCGCGGCCTACGGTGGAGCGAGGTCCGTCGGCGACGGCACCGCGTGGGGCGGTTCCGCCGTGGAGACGGTGGGGATGTGCCATGTACCATTGCACACATCACACAATATTGTGAAGGCCTTTACCCAAGGTCCACCCATCCACGACAGCGGAAAGGGCATGGCGACGAGTCGTCACCATGCCCTTTCCGCTTGCGAAGGAAGGGATTCCGGGAATTCCCGGCCGCCCCTCCCGGAGCGGCTACTTGCGGAGCAGCAGGATCACGCCCGCCGTCACCAGGCCGACCACGACGGCGGCCACGCCGTACGCCAGGCGGTGCGCCCGCAGCACCGGCAGGAAGCGGTCCACGGCGTAGCGGCCGGGGCCGGTCAGGGCGAGTGCCGCGGCGCCCGCGGTCAGCAGCAGCTCGTACTCGCTGCCCTTCGGGGCGAAGAAGCCGCCGCCCCAGGTGACGGCTATCGCGTTGACCATCGTGCCGACGATCGCGGCGCCCGCCAGCGGGGTCAGCAGGCCGACGGCGAGGGCGAGTCCGCCCAGCGTCTCGGTGAGGCCCGCCACCACGGCCATGGCGTCGCCGGCCGGGTAGCCGCTCATGGTGAAGAACTGACCGGTGCCGTCGATCCCGCCGCCGCCGAACCAGCCGAACAGCTTCTGGCTGCCGTGCGCGGCCATGGTCAGGCCGAGGGCCAGGCGCAGGAGCAGGAGTCCGGCGTCGTAGGCGTGCGGGGAGGTCGTCGCGGACCCGGCGGTGTCCCGGGCCGGGCTGACGGTGGTGGTGGCGGCGGTCGTGCTCGGGCTGCTGCTCGGCATGCGCGTCTCCATCGATCGGGGTTCGGTCGTCGTCCGGCGCGGCCGGACGTGGTCACGGGTTGTGGTGGTGCGGCGGGCAGGGGTCGCCACCCCCACCGTTGTTCAAATTTGAACCGCCGCTCTTCGACCGTACCGCGAAGTTCGAATTTGAACAACTGACGGATCGTCGGCGACTCGCGGAGCCCGTCCGGGCCGGAGAGGGTGGAGGCATGGCTCAACACAGGCACCACCGACGGGAGGCGCGGACCGGCACCCCGTACCCCGAGGCGCTGGACGCCTTCGGCGAGCGCGTCCGGCTCATCACCCCCGGCCAGTGGGACTCCCCCACGCCGTGCAGCGACTGGTCCGTCCGCGACCTGGTCAACCACCTCACCGGCGAGCAGCTCTGGGTACCCGAACTGCTGATGGGCGCCACCGTCGGCGAGGTCGGCGGACGCTTCGACGGCGACGTGCTCGGCGACGACCCGGTCACCGCCTGGACCGACGCCGCCGAGGCCGCCCGGGAGGCCTGGGCCGTCCCCGGCGCCACCGAGCTGACCGTCCACCTCTCCTTCGGCGACACCTCCGGCCAGTACTACCTGGACCAGCTCACCACCGACCTGGTGATCCACTCCTGGGACCTCGCCGAGGGCATCGGACGGCTCACCCGGCTCCCGGACGGGCTCGTCGGGTTCGCGCTCGGCGAGTTCGCCGGGTACGGGGACCTCTCCGGCAGCGGGCTCTTCGACCCGCCGGTGCCGGTGCCCGAGGACGCCGGACCGCAGACCCGGCTGCTCGCCCTCGCCGGGCGGCAGGACGGCGGGTGACCGGGCTGCGGGTGACCGGGCGGCGGCACGGAGGGTGACCGGATCGCACGACGGCGGGTGACCGGGATGCGCGACGGAGGATGACCGGGCTGCGGCGCGCAGGGCGGACGGCGGCGTCTCCGGGCGGGCGGGCGCGACTCCGCGTGACCGGCCGCGCCCGCGCGTGAACGGGCGCGCCTCCGGGTGAACGGGCCGGCGCCGGATACTGGAAGGCGACGGGGGAAGTCTTCCGTGCGAGAGGCGGGCGGGCCATGAGCCGCAGGTCTGACATCCTCGGCGAGTTCACCGCCGACCACCGGGCGGCGATCGAGCTGCTCGACCGGATCGAGGCCGCACCGGCCGACGACCCCGGGCGCGGCGAGCTGCTCGCCCGGCTGACCGACCTGCTGTTCACCCACTGCGCCGCCGAGGAGGAGCACCTCTTCCCCGTGGTGCAGCACGACGTGCCCGACGGCGGGGCGCTGGTCTTCCGCAGCATCCACGACCACCTGGCGATCGGGCAGTACCTCGCCGACCTCCAGGGGCTCGGACCCGCCGACCCGGCCCTCGGCACCCTGCTGCGCGGCCTCGCCGAAACCCTGCGCCGGCATCTGCGCGACGAGGAGGAGCAACTCTTCCCGGCCGCCCGCAAGGCCCTGCCGGCGGCGACCCGCACCGCGCTGGGCGACCGGCTGCGGGCGGACCGGGCCGAGCTGGACTCCCCGGGCTGATCAGGCCCCGGGCCGATCGATTCTCCTGGCCGATCAGTCCTTCGGGCCGATCACCGCGAACCGGGCGCCCTCGCGGTCCCGCAGCCGGGCCACCCGCCCGTACGGGGAGTCGAAGACCGGCCCGAGCGCGCCGCCGCCCAGCTCCACGGCCCGGGCCAGCGCCCGGTCGGTGTCCGGGACGGCGAAGGACACCTCCCAGTGCGGCGGCATCCCGGCCGGGCCGCCCGCCTGTTCCTTGGCCAGCGCCGCGACGCTGTGGCCCTCGGCGCGCAGCACCACCCGGTCGTGCTCCCAGCGGACGTCGAAGCGCTCCGGGTCCCGGCCGTCCCAGCGGAACACCTCGCCGTAGAACAGTGCCGCCGCGAACGGGTCCGGGGTGCGCAGCTCGATCCAGACCGGCGCGCCGGGCACGTCCAGCTTCCGGGCCCGGCCCGGCGGGCCCTCCCAGATGCCGAACACCGCGCCCGCCGGGTCCGCCGCGAAGGCCACCCGTCCGGCGTCGAAGGTCAGCGGGCCGACCGCCAGCGTCGCGCCGCGCTCGCGCACCGCGTCGGCGGCGGCGTCGGCGCTCTCCGTCCCGAAGTAGCTGGTCCACGCGACCGGGATCGCCCCGAAGCCGGCGACGCCCAGCCCGGCCACCGCCTCCCCGCCGGTCACCGCGTGCACGTACGGGCCGAAGCGGTCCGGCCCGGGCTCGAACTCCCAGCCGAGCAGGGGCCCGTAGAACTCCTCGGCGTCGTCCAGGTCCCGGGCCATCAGGCTCACCCAGCACGGTACGGCCGCCACACAGCGCACCCTGGCGGCCGTCTCACCGCTGCCCATCGCGAACCTCCTCGCCCACCCGGCCGCCGGGCCCCTCCCGACTCCCACGGCCCACCGGCCGCCCGGGACGCCCACAGCCTAGGCCGCCACCCGCACCGCCCCGGGGACGCCATGCCCGGGATCAGCGCACCCAGTTCTTGAGGGGCTCGGTGTCCAGGGAGATGCCCACCGGGTCGGGCAGCTGGACGGCCTTGCCGAAGGGGAGGGTGTGGACCGTCTCGTAGTGGAACGAACTGCTCGGGCAGCATCTGCGGGCGCTCGGAGATCACAGCCATGGGCCCCTCCTTCTCCTGGACACCCTTCGGGTCAACGAGGTCCCGGCGGGTGGTCACGGGCCGCTCGGCTTCGATCACAGCCCAGCCGGCCGAGGCACCCCTCGTATGACGCAGGTCACACGGGGGGCGGAAATTCCGGGGACGGATTCCCCGTTTGCGAGTACGTTGGAAGAAGCGGGGAGAATTTCCCCGGTATCCTGATGAGGAGCAGTCGTCGTGGCCACCACCGCCGAGTCGGTCCGTCCCGCCGGGAGCGCGCGTACGCCGAAGTTGCGTGCGGACGCGAGCCGGAACCGGGAGCGGATCGTGCTGGCGGCCCGGGACGCGTTCGTCGAGCACGGTGCGGACGCACCGCTGGACGAGATCGCGAAGCGGGCGGGGGTCGGCAATGCCACGCTGTACCGGAACTTCCCGGACCGGGTGGCGCTGATCCACGAGGTGGCGGTGCTCGTCAAGAACCGCATCCTGGCCCTCGCCGAGACGGCGACGGCCGAGGCGGACGCTCCTGACGGCGGCGGCCCGTTCGACGCCCTCCAGCGGTTCGCGCACGCGTCCGTCGGGGAGAAGGTCGGCGGTCTCTGCACCCTGTTCAGCAACCATGTCGACCCGTTCGACCCGGAGTTGACCGAGATCCGGGAGCGCCTGCAGGCCGCCGTGGGCGGGCTGATGGAGCGCGCCCGGGCCGCGGGCGAGCTACGGTCGGACGTCGACCACGGTGACCTGTTCATCGCGATGAGCCAGCTGACCCGGCCACTGCCGAACACCGCCTGCCGACTGCTCGACGACTTCGTCCACCGGCACCTGCAGATCTTCCTGGACGGCCTGCGCGCGCCGGCCGCTTCGGTGCTGCCCGGCCGGGCCGCGACCTTCGAGGACTTCCAGCCCCAGAACTGACCCGACCACCAGGACCGACCGCCCGACGGCGCCCTGTCGCGCCCCGGCACACCCTTTCACCGCACCTTCCCCGTGCGGCAACCCGCCGTTCCCGTACGGCACTCGACCGTTCACGCACACCACACGCACCGTGAAGTGAGTACCCCCATGCCTCAAACCGACGCCCGACCGGCGACGCTGCCCGATCCCCGGCGCTGGAAGGCCCTGATATTCATCGGGCTCGCCCAGCTGATGGTCGTCCTCGACGCCACCATCGTGAACATCGCCCTGCCGTCCGCGCAGCGCGACCTGGGCATCTCCGACGGAAACCGCCAGTGGGTGATCACCGCCTACGCGCTGGCCTTCGGCGGCCTGCTGCTGTTCGGCGGCCGGATCGCGGACCTCTGGGGCCGCAAGCGGACCTTCATCGTCGGCCTGACCGGCTTCGCCCTCGCCTCCGCGCTCGGCGGCGCCGCGGCCAACACCGCGATGCTGCTCGGCGCCCGCGCGCTCCAGGGCGTGTTCGGCGCGCTGCTCGCGCCGGCCGCGCTGTCGCTGCTCGCGGTGAGCTTCACCGAGGCGCGTGAGCGCGCCAAGGCCTTCGGCATCTACGGCGCGATCGCCGGTGGCGGCGGCGCCATCGGTCTGATCCTCGGCGGCCTGCTCACCGAGTACATGAACTGGCGCTGGACCTTCTTCGTCAACATCCCGTTCGCCATCGTGGCCGCCGCGGGCGCCGTGCTGGTGATCCGCGAGCCCGCCGAGGGCCGCAACCGCAACCGGCTGGACGTCCCCGGCGTGCTGCTGGTGACCACCGGCCTGGTCGCGCTGGTCTACGGCTTCACCCGCGCCGAGTCCGACGGCTGGTCGTCCGGCAGCACCATCGGGCTGTTCGTCGCGGCCGCCGTGCTGCTGACCGCCTTCGTGCTGGTGGAGCGCCGGGTCAAGGCCCCGCTGCTGCCGCTGCGCGTGGTGCTCGACCGCAACCGCGGCGGGGTGTACCTGTCGCTGGGCATGGCCGTGATCGGCATGTTCGGTCTGTTCCTCTTCCTGACCTACTACCTGCAGATCGTGCTCGGCTACAGCCCGGTGCTGACCGGCGTCGCCTTCCTGCCGATGGTGGCGGGCATGATCACCGGCTCGACCCAGATCGGCGCCCGGCTGATGACCAGGGTCCCCGCGCGCTACCTGATGGCGCCCGGCTTCCTGGTCGCCTCGGTCGGCATGTTCCTGCTGGCCCACATCGGCGTGGACACCTCGTACCCGGCGCTGATCCTGCCCGGCCTGGTCCTGATGGGCCTCGGCATGGGCACCGCGTTCATGCCGGCCATGAGCCTCGCCACCCACGGCGTCCAGCCGCGCGACGCGGGCGTGGCCTCGGCCATGGTCAACACCTCGCAGCAGGTCGGCGGCGCCATCGGCACCGCGCTGCTGAACACCATCGCGGCCAGCGCGACCACCGGGTGGCTGGCCGCGCACGCCACCGCGGCGGCCACCTCGCCGGAGGCCGCCAAGGCGTTCCAGTTCCAGGGCATGGTGCACGGCTTCTCGACCGCGATCTGGGTGTCCTTCGGGATCCTGGTGGCGGCCGCCGCGGTCGCCTTCATCTTCGTCAACGCCGGCCGGCCGGGTGCCGCGGCGGGCTCGGACACGGGCGCGGCGAAGGAGAACGAGGTGCCGGTGCTGGTGCCGTGCCGTTCCCGGACGGCGGCGCAGATCCGCCGGACCAGCTCGGCCACCGCGCCGTGGAAGCGGGCGGCGACCAGCCCGGCGGGCGCA
>NZ_JBIVVI010000495.1:0-6236 GCF_044757675.1 Kitasatospora sp. NPDC091257 | reverse complement strand
GGTGCGGCTCCCGGTGAACGGCCCGGGCGGTCCGCCGGTGGCCGACGGCATCGGCGGGGCGGTCGCCGGAAGGGCTCGTCCACGGCACCGGCACCGGCCGATCCGGGGCCGGGCGCGCCCGACGGCCCCGACAGCACGGAGCCGGGCGGTGGCGCCGCCGGGGCGGTCGCCCTGCTCCCGGCGCCCGGACGGGTCGATCAGCCCGGGCACACCCGGGCGGCCGGCGAGCGGTCCGCCCGGGGCCTGCGGCTCGGCCGGGCCGCGGCGTGCGCGCCCGCCGCGGTCCGGACCGGCCTCCACCGCTGCCGGGGCGTCCGGCGGGCGGGGAGGGGGAGCCATCGTGCGTACTGAGCCGCGCGGCACGGCGGCGCCGGCCCGCAGGCGGCTACGCCTCGCCGCGCGCCATCCTGATCAGGTGGTCCAGCACCTTGCCGCCGCTCAGCCGAAGGCCGTCGTGCTCCCACTCGTTGGTGATCCAGGCCCGCAGGCCGCGCACCGCGCGCGCGGTCTCCAGCGAGTCGGCGGTGTCCACGTACATGTCGTCGTGGTACACCGCCGCCACGACCGGCACGGTGTTGGCGGCCAGCCGCGCCCGGTCGTACAGGTCGGGCCAGTCGGTGCGGGCGGCGAGCAGGTCCGCGGTCTCCTTCAGCGGGCGCAGCGCCGGGTCGGTGTCGAACATCCAGGGGTAGATCATCTCCCCGGTGAACAGCACCGGCGCGTCGGACTCCAGCGCGGCCCGGGCGTCGAACTGCGGGAACTCCTTGCGGACCCGCTCGGCCGCCCAGGCGGTGCCGCCCTGGTCCACCGACCGCTGGCCGTAGATCGACTCGTGCAGCACCGCGTACAGCGGACCGCCCGCGAAGGAGAGCTGGGCCTGGGCGCCGGCCAGGAAGGTGTCGGAGAGCTCGGGCCCGGCCGCGCCCTCCACCCAGGCCTCCTCCAGCAGGTAGTGGAGCGTGCCGGACCCGTTGCCACCACCGAGCAGCAGGCCGAGCAGCTGGAACGCCTCGACGGTGAGCAGCCCGCCGTCCGGCAGGGTCGCGGGGGAGTCGGCGAGGTGGGCCGCGATCCGGCGCACCGCCTGGACGTCCTGCGGGAACCGGGCGTAGTGGTCCTCGTTCTTGCGGACCACCCGCGGGTAGGCGGCGCGGTAGACGTCGTCGGCCGAACTGCCGAGGCCGGCGAGGCCACCGGTGATGAAGGCCTCGGTCAGGCCCTCGGGGGCGATGGAGAGGTAGGTGAGGGTGCAGAAGCCGCCGAAGCTCTGGCCGAGCACGCTCCAGCGCCGGTCGGCGCCGAGCAGCCGCTCGCGGATCAGCTCGGCGTCCCTGACGATCGAGTCCGCCCGGAAGTGGGCCAGGTAGTCCGCCTGCTCCTGCGGGCCGCCGCGCCGGGCGAGGGTCTGCCGGGTCGCGGGGGTGGACCGCCCGGTGCCGCGCTGGTCGAGCAGCAGCACCCGGTAGTCGTCCAGAGCGCGCTCCAGCCAGGAGTCCCGGCCGAGCGGGCGGGCGGCCTTGCCGCCGGGACCGCCCTGGAGGAAGACCAGCCAGGGCAGGTCGTCCCGCTCGCGGCCTGTGGCCACCACCTCGCGGGCGTACACCTCGATCTGCTCGCCCTGCGGGGCGGCGTGGTCGAGCGGCAGCTGGAACACGTGGTCGGTCGTGACAATCCCGGGCAGCCGGCTGATGGTGGACATGCAACTCCTCGGTCTCTGCTGGTCACAGCGATGGCGTCGCGGTTCACGGGATCACCGGGTGCGGGGGCCGCGACCCCCGCACCGTATCCTGGCGGCGGTCGAGCACCGGTTCGACCGCCCCGCCCGTCCGATCGGACGGCCGAGCCCGACCGGCGGACGGCCCGAGCCGGCCCCGGCAGCGGCCCGGACGGTGGGTGCCGGCCCCGGAGGGTGGACGGTGACGTGCCCGCAGCGAGGCCCCGGTGACGATCCGACGGAAGTGGTACGACCGCCGAGCCGAGCCGCCCTGACCAGCGGTGCAGCGGCGGGGCGTGACCTGGCGGCGGTGCGCGGCGTTCACCCCCGGGGGCCTGCACCCGGTTCGGGCGGGCCGATCGGGCCGATCGCCGGGCGATGCGGACCCGGCCGCCCGGGCACCGGCAGCGCTGGGTGACCGCGTGCGGCGCCACGACCGGCCGCCGCCACGGGACCGCACGGCCCGGAGGGCGCGGGCCGCGGGGGAAGGGTGTCACCGGCAGGCCGGGGCGCCGGACCTGACGGCGTGCCGGGCACGGCGGCGAGCCCCGGAACGAAGGCGCGGCGCGCCGGTACCCACCCGGTACCGAGCACCGCATGGCACGACCCACCACCGGGTACGGCCAGACACGGCACATCCGCCGACGGGACGGCCCCGCCGGCCCGGCACCACCAGCACGCGATCGAGCACGCTCGCGGCCCACCGGCCTGACCCGGCCACCGGCGGCGGCGATCACACGGTGCGGGTGTGGGACCTGACCACGCACGAGCAGATCGGCGAGCCCCTCACCGGCCACACCTCTTACGTGTACTCGGTGGCGACGGCGGTGCTCGACGGCCGTCCCGTCGCGGTCACCGGTGGCCACGACGACACCGTGCGGGTATGGGACCTGACCACGCGCCAGCAGATCGGCGAGCCGCTCACAGTCGCCGACTCCGGCGCACCGGTGGAGCCGTACGAGGAGGGGGTGCGAGCGGTGGCGACGGCGGTGGTCGATGGCCACCTCGTGGCGGTCACCGGTGGCCACGACGAGACCGTGCGGGTATGGGACCCGACCACGGGCAAGCAGATCGGCGAGCCGCTCACCGGTCACGACGGCTGGGTGTTGTCGGTGGTCACGACAACGATCGAAGGCCGTCCCTGCATCGTCAGCGGAGGCGAGGACTGGACGCTCCGGGTGTGGGATCTGGCCACGGGCGAGCAGGTCGGCGAGCCGGTGAACGGCCATACCGACAAGGTGCGGGCGATGGCGACGGCGGTGCTGGACGGCCGTCCCCACGTGATCGCCGGCAGTCAGGACGGGATGGTGCGGGTGTGGGACCTGACCTCAGGCGGCCAGGTGGGTGAGCCGCTCACCGGCCACACCGGCGAGGTGGACGCGGTGGCGACGGCGGTGCTCGACGGCCGCCCCGTCGCGGTCACCGGCAGTTCTGACCGGACCGTGCGGGTGTGGGATCTGACCACCGGCCGGCAGATCTGCCGACACCTCGCCGGCCAGGACGGCTGGGTGTGCGCGGTGGCGACGGCGGTGGTCGACGGCCGTCACGTCGCAGTCACCGGCAGCCACGACGAGACCCTGCAGGTATGGGACCTGACCACGTACGAGCTGATCGGCGAGCCGCCCACCGGCAACGAGAATGGGGTGCGAGCAGTGGCGACAGCGGTGCTCGATGGCCGCCCTGTAGCGATCACCAGCAGCTTCGCTCACGTACGGGTGTGGGACCTGACCACGCGCGAGCAGATCGGCGAGCCGCTCACCGGCCACGCTGGCGATGTGAACGCGGTGGCGACGGCGGTGGTCGACGGTCGTCCCGTCGCGGTCACCGGCGACGACGATGGCACGGTGCGGGTCTGGGACCTGACCACCGGCGACCAGGTCGGGCCGGAGCTGGTGTTCCCGCTGGGGGTCTGCGCGGTGGCCGTGGTGCCGGATGGTCGGCTGGTGGTGGGCTTCGGCTGGGAGGTCGCGGTGTTGGCCCGCCGTTGACCGGCCCCGCACAAACGTCTCGCAGTACGAGCCACTTGAGAGGCGGTCCCCCGAGGACGTGGGGGTCTTCAGGGGCTGATGTTCAGGGGCGACGGCGGGGACGTGTCTGCCAGCGGTGGGTGGTCCAGGCTCGTCGAATGAGGCTGCGGACGGTGATGATCGTGTCCGCGAGGTCGAAGAACGCGTCAATCACGACGGCGCGGCGCTCAAAGCAGCGGGCGAGACGGTGGAAGGCGTTCTGCCAGGCGTGGGTCCGCTCGACATGCCACCGTTGGGCGTTTCTATGACTTCTTCAAACCAGACGGACCCCAGAGCCCAGAAGCGGATGAGACGGACTCTGGCTTTCGCTGCCCCTGCGAGGGCATACCTCGCCTTCTCGGCATATCGGGTTAAATCGGGACATGAACGAAGGTCGCATAGCGGATGATCGCTATCAAGATGCCCACTGAAAGCTCGGCCCGACCGACACCAACTCGTCTTCTCGGTCAGGTAGGGCTTGTTGTGAAACTCCTGGTCGCGCAGGGTCTGGGCTACATGATGGTGTCGTTGTCAGCGGTGCTGTGCACGATCGGCGCATCAGCTCTTGTGTAGATGGGAAAGCTTCATGCCGATCACAAACCAGCAGGTAGTGGGACACGCGTTCCTGCGGGATATGTTCGACGACTCGCACTTCCCTGGTCACCTTGGTCGACCGGGGCAGGGCAATCCTGCTGCAACTGTGTGAGCGCATCGAGGCAGAGCGGCCGTCGGATCTCGAGGCCTTGTATGCCCTCACCCAGGCAGCGGCGGAGGAGTTCAACCTGCTGGACAGGGAGTTCATGGCGGCCGGGAGCGGGAGCGAGACGGTTGCGCGCGAATGGATCTGCGACGAGTTCTCCTTCGTCGCATCGGCATACGGCATACGGGTTCGCGGACGCAGATACGGAGAAGCTGGCCGCCGACCGAAACTGGTGACCCCGTCGCAGGCGGGACATGGTGTCGGCCCCGCCCGCCGGAGCGCCGACCTGTCCTCCCCGCGAGTGCGGGGGTCAGCCGCGCCAGGCCCGCCGACTGAAGGCCGACGAGCGGTCCTCCCCGCGCTCGTGGGGGTCAGCCGCAGGTCACCGTACGCCGCAATGGCGCCCCATCGTCCTCCCCGCGCCCGCTGACGAACACGTCTACGGACCGTCCTTGTTCAACGAGCGGATCTGCTGCACCTTGTCCGCGGCCCGTCGGCCGAACAGCACGACTGCCGAGATCAGCACCCCCGCGCCCACCGTCTGGACCTGTACACCCCCTGTCAGACCCACAGATTCGGCCGTCCAGGCCAAAGCGGGTGGGGTCACCGCGAGGACAGCCAGCCGCAGAGTCTCGAACTCGGTCGACGGTTTGACGCCCTCGAGGTCGGACTCCGGTAGCAGGGCGCCCAAGCGGCCTTCCACGTACGCCTCGGCGATGGAGTGCAGTTTGGCCGCCAAGTCGCACCGCGCGAGTTCTGGATACGTGTCCAGGCTCGCCTCGGCCGTCCGGAGGGCGGCGACCACCTTGCCGGCGTGCTCCTTGAGCGCGGCCTGGCGGTGCGAGCGGCGGGGAACCGTTCCGCGCCGCAGGCGGGCGCGCCGAACGGCCCGCTCACTGCCACGCAGCAGCCGTGGCAGATCTCCGACCCGATCGGGCGACTCACACGCCGCCAGTGCTTCCAGAAGCGGCTCGAGTGTCCGGTAGTGGTTCCACTTGCTGCCCGTCAGTGCCTTGGCCGCCTCGTGCGCGCACCACACGGCGACCCGTGCTGCGACGAAGTACATGCTGTAGAGGATCGATGCCGCCAGCATCGCGAAGATCGTGCTCTGGAGCGCGAGGAGCTGCTCGATGACGTGCGTTCGCTTCACGACCTTGACTTCGAGGCCGAACACCGCGAGGGCGACCAGCGCGCTCGCGAACACGGAGAAGTTGAATACCGGAAGCATCGCGTGGGCGGAGCGGACCTCGGTCCGCAGCACAGTCGAGATCCGCCGTCCGGACGCCACCGCGTCGAGTGCGCCCTGTGCTCTATTGGTGAGCTTGCGCGCGGCCGGCCCTCCGGGCGCCGTCGTGGCCAACCGCCACCAGTGTCCCAGGCGCTGCCGCACCGAGGCTGCTTCCGTTCCCGACACGTCACTCTCCTCTGGCACGGGCTCCGCGTAGGCAGCACGATCACACCGGTAGGCGCCAGCCGGGTCCGTCCTCGTCGCCGAGCCAGACCCGCTGTCCGTCGCCGGTGACGGTGATGCCGAAGTGGTCCTGGTGCGGTGCGCCGGCCGCCTGCCAGGCCTCGATGGCGTGCTCGACCTGGTCCCACAGGCGCAGCGGGCCGCGTTGGGCGACGGTCCATCCGCCGTGGCCGTCGGGTTGGGTGCGGGCGTGGGAGCCGGTGGCGTGGTCGATGAGGATCTGTTGGTCGCCGGCGCCGATGCGTTCGGCGGAGGGGGCGGCGAGTTGGGCGACCCAGGTGCCGGTCCAGGTGGTGATGGTGGCGGGGTCGATGCGGGTGGGGCGTTCGTCGCCGGGGAGGAGGG
>NZ_JBIVVI010000494.1:0-6244 GCF_044757675.1 Kitasatospora sp. NPDC091257 | reverse complement strand
CCTCGGCACCCGCCCCGACGCCGGCCCCGAACCGGCTCCACCCGTCCGCCGCCCGGCGGACCCCCCACCCACCAGCGACATCCGGAGGTAACGCCATGACCAGCGCGGCAACCGAGCAGTGGAAGGTCGTCGTCAACGACGAGGAGCAGTACTCGATCTGGTCCGCCGACCGCGAGTCGCCGGCGGGCTGGCACGAGGTCGGCGTACAGGGCGCGAAGGACGAATGCCTCGCGCACATCGACCGCGTGTGGACCGACATGCGCCCCCGCAGCCTGCGCCTGCGGTCCGTCCCGGAGGACGGTGCGCAGTGAACCCGGCGCTCGCACCGCACGGTGCGCGCGGGGCGACCGGGCCCGTGCTCTCCACCGCCCTGGACCTACCGGAGTGCCGGGCCCGGGGCTGGGTCGTCGTCGACTCCATGGTCGACGGCCTCGCCATGGGCGGCACCAGGATGACCCGGACGGTGACCGAGCAGGAGCTGACCGGGCTCGCCAGGGCGATGACCCACAAGCTGGCGCTGGTCGGCCTGCCCATCGGTGGCGCCAAGGCCGGCATCGCCCCCGACCCGGGCGCCGGCGTCGAACGGGAGGCGGTGATGCGGGAGTTCGGCCGCGCCGCGGCCCCGCTGCTGCACGGCGGGGTGTACCTGGGGTGCGACCAGGGCACCACCTACGCCGACCGGCGGCTGGCCTTCGAGGCCGCCGGGTACGACGTCACCCGCCTCCCCGGCACCACCCGCCTCACCGTCGGCTGGGCCGAACTGTGGGACCACATGGCCGACATCACCGGGTTCGGCGTGGCCGTCGCGGTACTCGGCGCTCTACGGGCCTCCGGCGCGCGGACCCCGCAGCGCATCGCGATCCAGGGCTTCGGCACCGTCGGGCGCGCGGTGGCCGGTCACCTGGCCGCCCACGGCCACCGGGTGGTGGCCGTGGCCGACGTCCGGGGCACCGTCGAGGACCAGCGCGGACTGCCCGTCGCCGAACTCGCCTCGCTCACCAGCAGCGACGGCACGATCGACCGGAACCGGCTGCCCGACCGGGCCACGGTCCACGGCCCCGGGCAGGCGTGGCTGCACGTCGACGCCGACGTGCTGGTGCTGGCGGCCTCCGCCTCCGCGGTCGACGAGGAGGCGGTGCCCGCGGTCCGGGCCCGCCTGGTGGTCGAGGGCGGGAACCTGAGCTGCACCGCGCCGGCCCGCCGGCTGCTGCGCGAGGCCGGTCACACCGTCCTGCCGGACGTGGTCGTCAACGTCGGCGGCGCGGCGGCGACCGGCTGCGTGCTCACCGGGCTGGCCCCGTCCGACCTGCCGCTCCCCCAGCTGTCCGCGTGGCTGCGCGAGTGGATCGCCGCCAGGATCGCCAGGAACTGCGAGCTGGTGCAGGAGCTGAGCGCCACGGGCAGCGCCGATCCGGTCGCACAGCTCCTCGGTTCGCGCGCCGCCCCGGCCGAGGGGTGATCCGGTGACCTTGTCGGGCAGTCCCTGCCCGACACCGTCCGTGGTGACCGTTCCCGTGCTCGCTCCGCCTCCGTCGGCGTGGAAACGACGCGCGGGCGCGCATCGCACGGGTCATGGATAGAGTGCGAACCACCATGGCGCGGCACCGACGTGCGCGGACCCTCGGACGGCCACCCGGGCGGAGCAGCAGGCCGCCGGACGGCGCTCCACCGGCGTCCTGGCGGCGATCACCGAAGCCACCGGCCGACCTACCACCGCCCCCTTTCCATCCGGTCCTCTCCAGGAGCCCCCGTGCAGCACGTCACCCTGAACAACGGCGTCCGGATGCCGATCCTCGGCTTCGGCGTCTACCAGATCCCGGCGGACCGGACCGAGCAGGCCGTCACCGAGGCCCTCGCCGCCGGCTACCGCCTGCTGGACACCGCCGCCGCCTACGGCAACGAGGAAGCCGTCGGCCACGCGATCAAGAACAGCGGAATCCCCCGCCAGGAGCTGTTCGTCACCACCAAGCTCTGGGTCCAGGACGCCCCCGCCGAGGCCAACACCCGCCGCGCCTTCGAGACGTCCCTGGCCAGGCTCGGCCTGGACCACGTCGACCTGTACCTGATGCACCAGCCCTACGGCGACGTGTACGGCCAGTGGCGCGCCATGGAGGCCGTCAACCGCGAGGGCCTGGCCAGAGCGATCGGCGTCGCCAACTTCCACCCCGACCGACTCCTCGACCTGGTCCTCAACAACGAGATCACCCCGGCGGTCGACCAGATCGAGACCCACCCCTTCTTCCAGCGCGCCGCCGACCACGCCCTCATGCGCGAGCACGGCGTCCGGCACCAGGCCTGGGGAGGCTTCGCCGAAGGCAGGAACGACCTGTTCACCAACCCCGTCCTCGCCGGGATCGGCGAGGCGCACGGCAAGTCCGTGGCGCAGGTCGTGCTCCGCTGGCTGATCCAGCGCGACATCGTCACCATTCCCAAGTCGGTCAACCCCGACCGGATGGCGCAGAACATCGACGTCTTCGACTTCGCACTCACCGACGACCAGATGTCCGCCGTCGCCGCCCTCGACACCGGCACGACGCTGTTCTTCGACCACCGGGACCCCGAGATGGTCGCCTGGCTCAGCCGGCGCCGCCTGGACAGCTGAGCACCGCGGCGCCCGTCCGCCGCGCGCCGAACCGGTTCTCGCTCTTCTTCGAGGACCGGCTCAGCATCCCATGACCGCAGGGACGTGCACGAAGCCCCTTGCACGCCCTGCCGAGCGCGTGGCGGCTTGAGGTGTGCCTTGCGCCGGGCCGGGGGCGCCGTGCGTAACACTGTGTCCCGTGTCAAGTACAAGCCGTGGCGACAGTGGCAGTGCCCAGGAAGGCGGGGCGCCGAGCCCCGACGCCCCGCTGTCGGCGCTGGACGCGGAGCAGCTCGCGGTGTTGAGCCGGGTGGGACTTGAATGGGGCCGGGTTTCCGGGGATCCGCAGGCCTGGCGGCGTGCGCTGCCGGTGGATCCGGATCTCGGTCGCTATCCCGCTCCTTCGGAGGTCCTGCCGGTCCGCTTCGGTCGTTTCGTGCGGGTCGCCGCGATTGGCGGGCAACCGCCGGCGGTCGAGGCGACCGGCGAGGGCCTGTGGACTTCCCGGCTCGGCCGGGTCGGTTCCAGGGTGCGGCACGTGGTGCTCGGGGCTCCACTGCGGAGTACCGCGATCGCGCACGAGCGGATGCGCAAGCTTGTGGCGTTGCCGGTGCTCTCCGCCGACGCGCTCTCCTCGGTCGCGTACGGGCCCGAGGCGATGCTGACCGTCCTCGTCCTCGCCGGTGGCGCCGGGTTGCGGTACTCGGTGCCGATCGCCGTGACGATCGTGTTCCTGATGCTTGCGGTCGGGGTGTCCTACCGTCAGACGATCCGCGCCTATCCGCACGGCGGTGGTTCGTACATCGTGGCCACCGCCAACCTGGGCCGCGTTCCGGGGCTGGCGGCGGCTGCCGGTCTGATGACCGACTACATCCTCACGGTCGCGGTCTCGATCGCCTCCGGGATGGCGGCGGTCACCTCGGCGCTCCCGTCGCTCGAACCCGACATTGTGCCGATCGGCGTCGTCGTGATCGCCGTGCTGCTCGCGGGGAACCTTCGCGGCGTGCGGCAGGCGGGTGCGCTGTTCGCCGCACCGACGTACGCCTTCGTCCTCGCGGTCCTCGTACTCGTCGTCGTGGGTCTGTCCGATGCGGCCGACCGCGGTTTCCACCCGACGGCGACACCACCGTTGACCGCGACCGAGGGCGTCGGCCTGCTCCTGGTCCTGCGGGCCTTCGCCTCCGGCTCGACGGCGATGACCGGTATCGAGGCGATCTCCAACGCGGTACCCGCCTTCCAGCCGACCGAGTGGCGCAATGCCCGCACGACACTGACCTGGATGGTCGGCCTGCTCGTCGCACTGTTCGCGAGCACGATCGCCCTGGTCCACCTCGACGGCATCGTCCCGAACTCACAGGAGACGGTCCTGTCGCAGCTCGCCCATCGCACCTTCGGGTCGAGCTTCCTGTATGTCTTCACCCAGGCCGCCACCGCCGCGATCCTGCTCCTCGCCGCCAACACCGCCTACAACGACTTCCCCCGCGTCCTGTACCTGTTGGCCCGCGACCACCAGGCACCACGGATCTTCCTGCGACTGGGCGACCGCCTGGCGTTCAGCAACGGGATCATCCTGCTCTCCGCCGCCGCGGCGGCGATCTACGCGGCGTTCGGCGGCAGGACCGGCCCGCTGATCCCGCTCTACGCCGTGGGTGTCTTCCTGGCCTTCACGCTGTCACAGGCAGGCATGGTCGTGCACTGGTGGCGGCTGCGCGACCGCCACTGGCGCAAGAGCCTGGCCTTCAACGCCACCGGCGCCCTGCTCTCAGCGGTCGTCTTCGTCACCGCCGGCATCACCAAGTTCACCGAGGGCGCCTGGTTCGCCGTGCTCACGGTGGGACTGTTCATCCTGGTGACGACAAGGATCCGGCACCACTACGACACGGTCCGTGCAGCAGTCGCCTTGCACCCCCACGCCGTCGAAGTCCCCAGCCGTACCATCACGCCGCCGGGCCCGGGGGCCGGCATGCCACGAGCCGCCCGGCCCCCGGCGGCGGTCGAGGCCGGGGCGGAAGCGGAGAGCGAGGAGACCCCCGAGGAGATCCACCCGCTGTCGATCGTGCCGGTCGCCACACTGGACCAGGCCGGCATGCGAGCCCTCGCCTACGCCGCCTCGCTCCAGCAGCCCGTCCTCGCGATCCACATCAGCTCCAGCGCGGACGAGGCCCAACGCTTCCGCGAGTACTGGAACCTGTGGGGCGACCACCTACCGCTGAAGATCGTCCTCTCCCCCTACCGCGCGATCGTCGCACCGCTGATCGACTACATCGAGTCACTGCACCACCAGCGCCCGGACCTCACCCTGACCGTCATCCTCCCGGAGATCGTCGTGCGGCACTGGCGCCACCGCCCCCTGCACAACCGACTCGCCGCTCGGCTGCGGCGGGCACTGCGCCCCCTGCCGAAGGTCGTCGTCACGACCGTCCCGTTCCACGTCTAGCAAGCGGCGGCACCGTGGCCGGACCGCCCGCCACCCCGGCGCAGTGCCGGGGCGGCGGGCACGGAGGCATGTGGGCGTAGGAGGCAAAGCCCTGCGACCACTCGGCCTGCCGGGGCTGTCAGGTGTCGGAATAGCTGAGGTCCCCGATCGTCCAACTGCTGATGTCCTCGATGGCGATGCGGTACATGCCGCCGGTGTGGGGCAGCGCGAAGTCGCCCTGCAGGATCTTCGCCCGGTGGAGGTGGAGGTGGGTGGGCCGTGCGGGCGGACCGTCCGCGGGCGGGGCGAAGAGGGCGGCGAACGGCTTCAGGTGATCCGAGGCCTGGAGGACCTCCGCCACCCGTTCCCACCACAGGGCCACCGGTGCGAGTCTGCCGGTGATCACCGCGCCGGGGACCACCACGGTCAAGGCCATCTGGTTGCTGTGCTCGGACTCCACCATCGCGGCGATGTCGACGAGCAGCCCATCAGGGTTCGACATGGTTCCCAGGGTAGGGCACGGCCCGGTCCCCATACGTGTCGCGGGTGAAGCGGTCGCCGACGGGGACGTGTCCCGTTCGGAGTGCGCCAGGGCGCAGGGGTGCGCGGTCGGACACGGCGCGCCCAGAGGATTCACCCCGGTGGGAGGCGCCGCCACGGACCGTGCTCGTCATGCCAACCATCTTGCCCTCAAAGCCTGTTGGGTCCCTGCCTCGCTCGGGACCGGCGGCCCCGGACGAGGCTGCCCCGAAACCGGAGGTGAAATATCCGCCCGTTGCCCGCCCGGGCCTGCTAGAGTCGTTTCAGTTGCAGTAGTGGTTCCCATGAACTTTGTGTGCGCCTGCTGATGTATTACGCAGGCGCATTTTTGTTTCCCGGCTCTTCCCCGGGTGGGTGCTCATCGCGGCGACTCGGAGCTCGCGCTGTGCGTGCTTCGGCAAGCCCCTTGAAGGAGATTTTTAATGGCTAATGGCACCGTGAAGTGGTTCAACTCGGAAAAGGGCTTCGGCTTCATCGAGCAGGAGGGTGGCGGCCCGGACGTGTTCGCCCACTACTCGAACATCAACGCCAACGGCTTCCGTGAGCTGCTCGAGGGCCAGAAGGTGGAGTTCGACGTCACTCAGGGCCAGAAGGGCCCGCAGGCCGAGAACATTCGCCCGCTGTAATTCTTCTGCCACGGCACCCGCCAAGCAGCGAGGGGCCCGCACCGCGTACACAATGCCCGGTGCGGGCCCCTCGGCGTTGCC
>NZ_JBIVVI010000493.1:0-6262 GCF_044757675.1 Kitasatospora sp. NPDC091257 | reverse complement strand
CCAGTGCCCGCCCACGACCATCTCCCTGGGCAGCAGCGGGGTGGGGAGGCTCGCGTTCACCTGGCCGGCCAGCTCCGGAAAGCCGCGCGGGGCCAGCAGGATCAGCTTCGCCGGCGGCTGGGTGGCCCGGGCCTCCCCGATCTCCCACCGCAGGCCTTCCCCCGGCCCCAGCCGCAGCACGATCAGCTGGGACAGGTCCATCAACCGCCGCACGGTGCCCTGCCAGTCGTCGAGCGGCAGGTAGAACCGGGCCGCGCCCAGGAGCGGAAGGGTCTCCCCCGGCCGCCCCACCGCGATCACGGGACCGACGGCGCCCAGCGCGGCGGCGAACTGCACCTCCCGCGCGCGGAGGTCGCTCCTCGCCCTGTCGTCCACCCGGGCGGCCGCCTCGTCGTCGTCGAAGCTGCGCAGGTAGAGCACGGGTCTGCGACCGTCCCGGAGCAGGGCCTGGGCCGCCCCGCGAGCCGCGTACGAACGGGTGCGGCGCAGGACCAGGAGGCCGGCCCCCGCGGCCGCGACGCCGCCCGCCAGCAGCAGGAGCGACGCCTCCGGCGGGAGCGCGGCGCTGCGCTCCGACACGGCGACGGCGAGCGCGCCGCCCCCGGCCAGCACGCACCCGGCGGTGTTGGCGGCCAGGACGGCCCGCCGGCATCGCGGCCGCCGGGTGCCGTAGCGGTCGACGAGCGCGACGATCTCGGCGACCCCCGACCGTCGGCGGTGCCGCAGCCACAGGGCCGGCCCGAGCAGCGCCAGGGCGACCGCCCCGCACCACAGCGCCCCCGCCCTGCTCGCGCGCACCTGCTGGCCCACGCCCACGTTGACCAGCAGGTGCAGGGCCGCGTACGCCGCCGCGAGCGCGACCGCCGTGATCCACCGGGCGAACATCCGTAGCCGGGACGACACGCCGACCACCCCCGAACCCTCGCGCAGCCGTTGAGCAGGACCCTTCAATCCGATACCGCAACGGACGGGCCGTCATGCGTGTGCGATCGGAGCCGGTTCCCCGGCGCACGCCCCGAGCGGGACGGCCCGGAGCGCGTCCGGGCCGTCCATCAGCGGATCCTCCGCAGCGTCACGCGCCGGGCGCCTCCGCCCCGGTGGACGCCGGGCACTCCTGTTCGGCCGGGTCGCCGCGCCGGCCGACGGACGGCCGACCTGCCGACGGGCGGCCGGCTGGACGGCGCACGCCGCACGCCGCTTCGAACCCGTCGGCCACGAGGGGTTCGTGCGGATCAACCCGCCGAACGGAGCGGCGCCGAACGGGCCGAGGGCACCGGCCGGCTGATCTGGTCCCGGCGGTCCCACACCGCCTTGGAGATGCGGGCGAGCAGGCGGGCCGCCGGGTCGGTGCGGTCTGTGCCGTCGGCGAGCGGGCCGGTGTAGCAGACGGCGATCAGGTAGGGCGGGCAGTCGGCCGCCTGGACGAGGCCCACGCCGAGCCGGGTACCGGGGATCCAGCCGTTCTTGAAGGCGATCCGGGTGTTGGAGGGGAGGCCGGCGGCCAGGTCCACCCGGAACTCGTTGCATTCGAGGAGGCCGAGGAGTTCGGGCTCGTCGGCGAGCGAGCGCAGCAGCCGGACCAGGTCGCGGGCGCTCACCCGGTTGTGCACGCCCCGGGCGCGCGCCGCGTAGTCCTCGATCCCGCGCGGGGTGGCGCTGTGCGTGGCTCCGGCGCGGCGCCACACGTCGGCGACGGCCTGCTGGGTGGTGCGGGCCAGGCAGATGTTGGTGGCGAGGTTGGAGGAGTGGGTGATCATCCGCTCGGCGAGCAGCCGGAGCGGGACGTGGGTGCCGAGCAGCTCCCAGGGCAGCGGATCGCTGTCCCGGTCCGGGTCGTTGCCGAACTCCCCGCCCACGACGGACTCGAAGCGGTTCACCACGGGGACTTCGGCGTCGAGACCGACGCCGCCGCGGCAGAGCGCGGCGAGCACGGCGACCTTCATCGTGCTCGCGGCGTCGTGCAGTTCGTCCGGGTTGTGGAGGAACACCGGCTTCGAGTCGCCCATCCAGGGGGCCACCACCACAGAGAGCATGGAGGAAGGGTAGGGCAGAACAGGTCGGACCTCGACGGTTGCGGCGCACGACACGAACCCGCGGCCGCCGCGGCGGCCCGTCAGCCGCCGGGAGGCGGCGCCACGGGCTTGCGCAGCAGCCACTGGCCGGCCGTCCGCCGCGGCTGCCGCACGACGATCCGGCCGTGGCGCTTCCTGCCGACCAGCTCCACGCGCAGGGCGACGGGCCCGCCGGAGTCCGGCGCCCGGTCGTTCCTGACCCTGCTGAACTCCAGTGCCAGGGCATCGGAATCGACCACGACGCCGGGCCCGGTGATCAGCGTCAGGGTCTTGCCCTCCATGTCCAGGTCGATCCGCAGGGTGTCCTGGGTGATCACCGCCCGGGTGAAGTCGAGCGTCACGTCGCACCACTCCACGAAGAGCTCCAACCGTCGCGGCACCACCCAGCGCCCCTCCCGCCTGACCGCGCTCCACCGCTGGTCGATCCGCAGGACGTCCTTGACCTCCGTCACCACCCCGTCGGCGGAGATCGACACCGGCGGCAGGTCGGCCGTCAGCCCGGCCAGTTCACCGAGCGTCCGCGCCGACAGGGCGGCCTCCAGGCGCTCGTCCAGCTCGCCCGGGGTCAGCCGGCCGTCGCCCGCCGCGACCCGCAGCAGCTCGGCCACCCGGTCCCGGTCGGCGTGGGAGGCCCGCATCCCGAACTGCTGCGGGCCTCGGCCGGAGTGCGTCCCGGCGGGCACGATCTCTCCCGGCATACTTCCCGTCCTGAACTCGACGATGGTCGTCACGCGTCGGGGTCGGCGACACGGACGGGAACTCACGATATATCGCGATAGGGGTTCCCGCCAGACCCGCTCAGCGGGACGGGCCGTCCGCGGCGCGCGGGCTCACCAGCATGCGGATGTCGTCGGCGGCCCACAGCACGAACCGTTCGACCGGGACCACCCGGTGGCCCGGCTCGGGCCGGAAGCCGAGCCGCTTGAGCAGGACGGCCAGCAGCACCAGGGCCTCCGTCATGGCCAGGCCCGCCCCCTCGCAGGCGCGCGGGCCCAGGCCGAACGGGATCCAGGCCAGCCGGGGGCGCCCCGCCGACTCCTCGGGGGTGAACCGCTCGGGCCGGAACCGCTCCGGCTCGGGCCAGTACGCGGGGTTCAGGTGGACGGCCAGGATCGGGAGGAGGACCACCGCCCCGGCGGGGACGGTGTACCCGCCGACGGCCAGCGGACCGGCGGTCCACCGGGCGCCGTACGGGCCGGGCGGGTAGCGGCGCAGCGACTCGCGCAGGACCATCCCCAGGTACGGCAGCCGGTGCAGGTCGGCGTGGTCGGGCGCCGGGCGGTCGCCGAGGACGCGGTCGAGCTCCTCGGTGACGCGCGCGGCCGCCTCCGGGTGGGCGGCGAGCAGGTGCAGCGTCCAGGAGACGGCCACACCCGTGGTGTGGTGGGCGGCCAGCATCACGGCGAGGACGGTGTCGCGGATCCTCGCGGGGCTCTCGCCGGCCTCGACGAGGGCGCCGATCAGGTCGCTGCGGTCGCCGGTGTTGGAGCCGCCTGCGCCGCGGTCACCGGTGCCGGGGCCGCCGGCGCTCGGGCCGTCCGGGCGGTGCGCGGCGATCACCCGGTCGACCGTCGCCCGCAGCCGGGCGAGGGCCCGCGCGGTCCGTTCGACGTGCTGCTCCGGGACCTGCTCGGCCGGATCCCGGTAGAGGCGCTCCAACTGGTCGGCGAGCACCACCTCGAAGGCCTCGACCACGCCGTCCGGGTCCTCGGCCTCGCCGCCCAGGGCGTAGCCGCAGACCATCCGGAGGGAGAGCCCGGCCAGTTCCCGCTGGAGCTCGACGGACCGCCCGGCGGGCAGGGCGGCCCAGCGGTCGGCGAGCCCGGTCGCCAGGGCGGCGAAGCGGGCGACGTGCCGTTCGTGCGAGGGCCGTCCGGCCAGGACGGTGAGCAGCAGCCGGCGCCACGGCCCGTGCTCGTCGGCCGGGAGCACCTGGAGGTTGCCCGCCTCGAACAGCGGGTCCAGGAAGGAGAACAGCCGCCGGGGCCGCTCGTCGAGGTGGACCGCGGCCTCCAGCAGCACCGGATCGGCGATCGACACGGCGGTCCCGGCCCCGGGCAGCCGGAGCCGCGCGACGGGTCCGTACTCGGCGTGCAGCCACAGCTGGTAGGCGTGCAGGCCGCCCGCCCGCGCGATGGCGCCCACCCCGCCGTCGGCGCACGGTTCGGGCCCCGGGATCTCCATCGCACCTCCTCGTGACGGCGTGGGGAGTCGGCGGGGCCGACTTCCCACGCTCCGGTCCTGCTCCGGCGTCAGTTGACGAAGTAGCTGAACCCGACCGTCGCCGCGGACATCCCGGCGGCGATCTCCCGCGTCAGCGACCCCTGACAGTTCGCCGCGGAGTACACGTCGACCCTCGCGTCCGTGAGGTTCTGGACGAGCACGGGCGACAGGGTCGGGTAGCACCCCCGGGCCGGGTTCTGGTGCGCCACACCGTTCACCACCAGCACCCCCGTCGCCGCCTGTGCGGGCACGGCGAACGCGAGCACTCCGGCGGCGGCCAGCATCCCGACCGCGGCAATCCGACGACGCATGACTGTCCTCCCTTCCGAGGGCGCACAACCGGTCGCGGCGCCCTTCCGGGGCATGGATTCCCCCACCGCCCCGTCCACGCCGGAACCCCCGCCGCAATCCCCCGAACCGACGCGGGCGTACGGGCTCCTACCGGGGATACGGCCGCCCGCCCAGCGCGGCCCGCGCCGCACCCGCCAACCGCTCCCGCACCGCCGCCCCCGCTTCTCCTCGTCCCGGCCGTCCCTCTCGTCCCGGTCGGCGCACGCCTAGCGCCGCAGGTGGCGGCTCACCTCGCCGACCAGGGTGATCCGCACCCGCCGCTCCGCGAACCGCCACCGCCCGTCCTCCCCGCGCGCGAAGCGGTCGTGGTAGCGCCCGGCGGCTACCGGCCGGGCGCCGCGGCCAGCCGGGAGATCTCGGCGGCGACGGCCTCCGCTTCGGCGGCGACGGTGACGCGGGCGACGCCGTCCAGGCCCGGGTGGGCGCCGACCCGGACGGAGTGCCGGGCATTGCGCAGCAGGTCGAGGTCGTTGATGTCGTTGCCGAAGGCGTTGTACGCGTCGATCCCCAGCGAGGTCAGGGCCTCCCACTTGTTCGTGGTGCCCGGGGCGAAGTCGATGATCGCCTCGTCGAGGTGGTGGTTGACGGTCATCCCGAGCGCGCGGCCGGCCTCCGCGAGGGCCGCCGGGTCGGTCGCGTCGACCACCAGGAACTTGACCACGGCGGGGAGTTCGGCGAGCTCCACCCGGCGGGCGAGGCCGCCCTGGTCGACCCGGCCGCGGATCGGGTGGTCGGCCGGTCCGGTGTAGGCGTAGTCCCACGGGCCGTCGGCGAGGTAGCCCGCCCGGAACCGCTCGACCTCGGTCAGCAGCCGGTCGAGGTCACCGGCCTCGAACGCGGCCCGCGCCCGCACCCGGCCGTCGACGGAGACCAGGCTGCCGTTGCCGCCGATCAGCGTGGCGGCGGGAAAGGCCCCGTCGAGGACGGGCAGGAGGTCGCGGACCGGCCGGGCGGAGGCGAAGACCAGCTGGTGCCCGGCCCGCTCGCAGTCCGCCAGCGCGGCGAGGATCCGGCGGTCGATCGTCCGCCCGTCGAAGCAGAGGGTGCCGTCGATGTCGAAGACCGTGGTGCGGGCGCTGGTGGTGATCATCGTGCGATCGTATCCAGGCGGTGCGGTGCAGGATCCCGCGGCCCTTCGGGTACGGCCGGAGCGGGAAGTCGGCGGCCCGGCTTCCCGCTCCGGCCGGAGCCCTCCGACAGTTCCCCGCCGTCCGGGGCGGGACGGTCACGCGCGGGCCGGGCCGGTCGCCGGTCGCGCCGCGCGGCGGTGGCGCACGGGTGGCGGGCGGCACTGGTGGTCGGCGGGGCGCTCCCGGCTGCGGATGCTCCGCGAGCCGGCCATGACGAGGATCCTGTTCTCCGGCCTGAGCCTGGTCTCGGTGCACAGCGGCATCGGCGTGCTCGGCGCGCTGTACCTCCACGACGTGACGGCCCTCGGCCCCGGTCCGAGCGCCGCCGTCCTGGCGGCGGTCCAGGTGGCGGGGGCGGCCGGCCGGATCGCGCTGGCGGCCTGGAGCGACCGCTGCCGTGCCGGGCGGTACCGGCCCGTCCTGGTCTGCCTGGGCGCGGTGGTGGCCGGGTTGACGGCCCTGACGACGCCGGCGGGCCACTCCCCC
>NZ_JBIVVI010000492.1:0-6264 GCF_044757675.1 Kitasatospora sp. NPDC091257 | reverse complement strand
CCCACGAACCGCCACCGCGCCGTCGATCCCTGCAACGACCCTCCCCCAGGAAAGGTCTGGCCTTGTCGGAGACGTACGAGCCCCACGGCACCACCACCGACCAGGCGGACACGCGTCCCGCGCGCGGGGCCGACACCCCGGCGGCGGCCGGGGTCCGGCTCCCGGAGCCCGCGCCGGGACAGCAACGGCTCTGGGCGCTGTCCCAGCTGGACGGCGCCAACGCCGCGTACAACGAGACCCTGGCCTTCACCCTGCGCGGAACCCTCGACCGGGCGGTGCTCGCCCGTGCGCTCGACGAACTGGTCTCCCGGCACGAGGTCCTGCGCACCCGGCTGGTCGCCGGCGGAGACGGCCTCCACCAGCTGATCGGTCCGCCCGACTCCGGCTACACCCTCGCGGTGGACGACCTGACCGGGCTCCCGGACGCCGGGGCGCGCGTCACCGCCCTACAGCGCGCGGAGTCCGACACGCCCTTCGACCTGAGCCGCGGCCCGCTGGCGCGCGGCCGTCTGATCGTCCTGGCCGAGCAGCACCACGTGCTGCTGCTGACCCTGCACCACGCGGTCTTCGACGGCTGGTCCATGACCGTGATGCTGCGCGAACTCGGAACGCTGTACACGGCCTTCCGTGACGGCGCGCACTCCCCGCTGACGCCGCTGCCCCTGCAGTACGCCGACTACACCCGTTGGCAGCGGGAGTGGGCGTGCGGGGACGAACCGGCGGTGCAGGCCGCCCACTGGAGGGAAGCCCTCGCCGGCGCCCCGGCCCTGCTCGAACTGCCCACCGACCGCCCCCGCCCGCCGGAGCAGGACCACCGCGGCGGCCGGGTGCCGCTCTCCATCGACGGGGAACTCGGCACCGCCCTCACGTCGCTCGCGCGCCGGCAGGGTGGGACCCTGTTCACGGCCGTGCTGGCCGGCTGGTCCGTGGTGCTGTCGCGGCTGACCGGGCAGACCGACATCGTCGTCGGCGTCCCGACGGCGAACCGCCGCCGCGGCACCTTCTCCGACCTGATCGGATTCTTCGTCAACTCCCTGGCCGTGCGGGTCGACCTGGCGGACTCGCCGACCGGGTCGGCCGTGTTGAAGCAGGTGCGCGGCGCGCTGCGGGCCGCCCTGAAGCACCAGGACCTGCCGTTCGAGCAGGTGGTGGAGCTGATCAACCCGCCGCGCAGCACCGCCCACACCCCGCTGTTCCAGACCATGGTCGCCTGGCAGCCCTCCCGGAAGGGCCTGCTGGACCTGCCCGGGATCGAGGTCGAGCCGCTCGGCATCCCGTACGCCGGGGCCAAGTTCGACCTGGCCCTGTCGCTGGCGGAGGAGGACGACGGCCGGGTGGTCGGCCATCTGGACTACGCCGTCGCGCTGTTCGACCACCCGACGGCCGAGCGCTACGCGGGCTATCTGCTCCGGGTACTGGCCCAGCTGGTCGACCGGCCCGACCTGGGCGTGGACGAGCTGGAACTCATGGACGAGGAGGAGCGCCGCCGGGTGCTGTCGGAGTGGAGCGGCGCCGACCGGGCCCACCGGGACGACGGCACCTGCCAGAACGACCGGGACGACCGGGACGACCGCGCCGACGGGTCGGTGACGCCCGCCGCTGTCGCCCCGGCCGGGTTGGTCGAGCGCTTCCAGACCCAGGTCCGAACCCACCCCACCGGTCCGGCCCTGGTCCGGGCAGGGGAGCGGCTCGACTACGCCGCGCTCGACCGCCGCGCCAACCGGCTGGCGCACGCGCTGATCGCCCGCGGCGTCGGCCCGGACCAGGTGGTCGGCCTGCACGCCGGGCGCTCGACCGAGCTGGTGGTGGGCGTCCTCGGCATCCTCAAGGCCGGCGCCGCCTACCTGCCGCTGGACCCGGGGCAGCCGGTCGAGCGGCTGGCCGCGATGGTCGAGGACGCGGCGCCGGCCCTGGTGCTCAGCGACGCCGACGTGCCGCCCGGGGGCTGGCAGCCGGTGCGGGCGGTCGAGGCCGAGGCGGAGCGCGACGACGCACCGGGGATCACCGTCGGGCCGTCGCAGCTCGCCTATGTCATCCACACCTCCGGTTCCACCGGCCGCCCCAAGGGCGTGGCGGTGACCCACGGCAGCGTCCTCAACCTCTTCGACACCTGGCTGGCGCGCTTCGGGGCCACCCCCGGCGAGGCGGCCTCCGCCTGGTCGAGCATCGGATTCGACGCCTCGGTGCACGAGTTGCTGATGCCGCTCACCACCGGCGCCGTGCTGCACCTGGTCCCCGACGAGCTGCGCGGCGACCCGGAGGAACTGCTGGGCTGGATGCGCGAGCACCGCGTCGTGCAGGCCTTCCTGCCGCCGTCCTACGTCACGTGGATCGACGAGGACCCCGAGGCGCGCCTGGACGGGCTGGTGCTCCGTCAGCTGCTGACCGGGGTGGAGTCCCTCCCGGAGAAGGCGCTGCACCGCATCCAGCAGGCGCTGCCCGGCCTGCGCGTCTGCTACGGCTACGGGCCCACCGAGGCCACTCTGTACAGCACCGCCTACACCGACCCGCGGCCGCTGGACCGGCCGTGCCCGATCGGCCGCCCCCTCGACAACACCCGCCTCTACCTGCTCGACCGGCGGCTCCGGCCGGTGCCGACCGGGGTGACCGGCGAGGTCTTCCTCGGTGGGGCGAGCCTGGCCCGGGGCTACCTGCACCGTCCGGACCTGACCGCCGAGCGCTTCGTCGACGACCCCTTCGCGCCCGGTGAACGCCTGTACCGCACCGGGGACCTCGCCCGCTGGCTTCCGGACGGCAACGCCCAGTACCTCGGTCGCGGCGACGACCAGGTCAAACTGCGCGGCTTCCGGATCGAGCCGGGGGAGATCGAGGCCGCGCTGCTGGCCCTCCCCGGCGTGCGGGAGGCGGTGGTGCTGGCCGACCGCGACGCCGCGGGCGAGCTGCGCCTGGTAGCGGGCCTGGGCCGGGGCGACGCGGAGCCGCGCCGACCGCACGAGTGGCGTGCCGCCCTGGCACGGCGGCTGCCGGACTACATGATCCCCGCGCTCTTCGTGGAACTGCCGCGGCTGCCGCTCAACCGCAGCGGCAAGCCGGACCGCGCCGCGCTGCTGGACGCGGCCCGCTCCGCGACCCGTGCCCGGGTCAACACGGCGAGCCCGCGGGACCACGTGGAGATGACGCTGCACGGCATCTGGCGGCGGGTGCTGCTCCACCCCGGCATCGGGATATCCGACAACTTCTTCGATCTGGGCGGCACGTCGATATCCGCCATCAAGGTGGCCCTGGCCGTCCGTGAGGAGTTCGGCGAGACCCTGCCGATCCGCGACCTCGTGCAGAACCCGACCATCGAGGCCCTGGCCGAACGGCTCCGGGCGGGGGCGTCGGGCGCACCGGACGGCAACCTGGTCGAGTTCCGCCGGGGGGACGGACGACAGCGGGTGGTCTGCGTCCATCCGGCCGGCGGTACCGCCTTCTGCTACCTGCCGCTGGCCGCGGCGCTGCCCGACCGGGTCGGCGTCCTCGGAGTGCAGTCGCCCGGGATCAACCCCGGGGAGACGCCACTGCCCACGGTCGAGGCCATGGCGGAGCAGTACCTGGCGCTGGTCGACCCCCGTCCGGACGAGGCGCTGGTGCTGTGCGGTCTCTCCTACGGCGGCCTGGTCGCCCACGAGATGGGGCGCCGACTGGCCCAGGCCGGGCACACCCGGTTCAGCGTGGTGCTGCTCGACACCCACGGAACCGAGGACACGGAGCAGCTCGCCTCGATCGAGCCCGTGCCGATGGCCGAATTCCGCGACAAGCTCATCAGGTTCAACGGGATGTACCCGGGGATCGAGGACGAGCAGGTCGACCGGTACTTCCGCATCTACAACCACAACCGGATGACCGCCCGCGACTACCGGACGCCGCCCTCACCGGCCCGGCTGGTGCTGGTCGAGGCCGCCGGGGACGCATCGGCCGGCGGGAACGCGAACCGGGAACAGGAGGAGCAACTGGCGCGTGCCGTACGCGCGTTCTGGCAGCGGCGCGCCGGCGGCGGCCTGCTGGTCGAGCCGGTCGCCGGCGGCCACTGGGACCTGCTGGAGAGCGCGGCGGTGCCCCGGATCGCCGAGCTGATCGCGGCCGAGCTGGACCGCCATCCGGTGCCCCCGCCCGCCCCGGCCGAACCCGTACCCGGACAACCGTCCGCCGCGTCCGCCGCGTCCGCCGGGGAGGCATGATGCCCGCCGAGAGCGCCGTGAGCGCAGCCCCCGTCACGCCCACGGCCACCGGCCTCGCCCTGGCGGTGCACGAGCAGGCCCTGCGCACCCCCCGGGCCGTCGCGCTGGTCGACGGCGACGTCCGGCTGGACTACACGGGCCTGGAGGCCGCCGCCGCGGCGGTGGCCCACGGGTTGCGCCGTGCCGGCGTCCGCCCCGGTGAGGCGGTGGCGGTCTGCCTGCCGCGCTCCTGGCAGCTGGTCTGCGTCATGCTGGGCGCCCTGCGGCTGGGCGCCCTGGTCGTCCCGCTGGACGCGCAGAGCCCGGCGGAACGCCGACGCCACATCCTGACGGACTCGTCCAGCGTGGCCGTGGTCCACGGCGGGACGGCACCCGACGACCTGCCGGGTCGGGTGCGCCCGCTGGAGGCGGCGGCGCTGCTCGCGGCCGGACCGGGCGACCGGGAGGCGGTCTTCACCGGGGCGCCGGTCTCCTTCCTCTTCTACACCTCGGGCACGACCGGCCGCCCCAAGGGAGTCGAGGTGCGGGACGCCGGCATCCTGCGGCTGGCGAGCCCGGGGTACATCCGCATCGAGCAGGGAGCCCGCTACTCCTGCCTGTCCAATCCGGCGTTCGACGCCTTGAGCTTCGAGGTCTGGGTGCCGCTGCTGACCGGCGGCTGCTGCGTCGTCCTCGGTGACGAGGCCGTTCAGACGCCGCACCGGCTGGCCGCCGCCCTGCTGCGGGAGCGCATCGACACGGCCTTCGTCACGGTGGCCCTGTTCAACGCGGTGGTGGACACGGAGCCGTCCTGCTTCGCCGGGGTCGGACAGCTGCTGGTCGGGGGCGAGCAGCTCAACGCCCGGCTGATCCGCCGCTGGTACCGGCACAACGCGACGGCCCCCACCCGGCTGCACAACGTCTACGGCCCCACCGAGGCCACCACCTTCGCGCTGTGCCACCCGATCCCGCGCGACTTCGACGGGGACCTGGTGCCGATCGGACGGGTGCTGCCGCGGACCGGGGCCGTGCTGGTGGCCCCGGACGGCGACCGGGTCGCGGCGCCCGGGGAGGTGGCCGAACTCCATCTGTCCGGCGCCGGTCTCGCGGCCGGCTACCGCAAGCTGCCCGAGGAGACGGAGCGCCGGTTCGTCCGGCTGCCCTGGTACGACGACGGCCGCACGACGCACTACCGCACCGGCGACCTGGTGCGCGCCGACGCCGACGGCCTGGTCGAGTACGTCGGACGCGCCGACCGCCAGGTGAAGGTCCGCGGCTTCCGGATCGAGCCCGGCGAGCTGGAGCGGCAGATCGTCGCGCATCCGGCGGTGCGGCAGGCGTACGTGTGCACCCGCAGGCTCGGGGAGGACGGCCCGAACGAGCTGCTGGCGTACGTCGTGCTCGGGGAGGAGGTCCCGTTCGAGGAGTTCGACCGCCATCTGGCGGCCGGGCTGCCGGGCTACATGAGGCCCCATCACATCCACCTCGTGGACGCGCTCCCGCTGAACGCCAACGGCAAGGTCGACCGGGCCGCCCTGCTGCGCCGCAGCGACCGGCCCTGGCGCGGCCCGGAGGGCGACCGTCCGGGCGCCGCGGCCGTCACCGCGCGGCAGCGTGAGGTGCTGGCCCTGGCGGCCGAGGTGCTCGGGGTGCCGGACCTGCGGCTGGACGACCGCTGGATCGCCTCCGGCGGCGACTCGCTCAAGGCGCTGCGGCTGCGCTTCGAGGTGCGCCGGCGCTGGGGCTGCGAACTGCCCCAGGCCCGTGTGCTGACCGGGGACGTGGCGGGGATCGCCCGGGCGGTGGCGGAGGCCGGAGCCGCCGACTCGCCGTACCCGGTGCCGCCCGCCCCCACCCGGGCACGTTCGGCGTCCGCCACCAGCGAGCAGCAGCGCCTGTGGCTGCTGCAGCAGCGGGCGCCGCGCTCCCGGGCCTACGCGGTGGAACTGGCCTTCCGCCTGGACGGCCCGGTCGACACCGACGCGTTGCGCGGTTCGCTGCGGGAGCTGGTGCGGCTCCACGCGGCCCTGCGCACCGCCTTCGAGGCCGCGCCCGAGGGCCTGCGCCAGCTGGTCGGGGACCCGTACGACCCCTGGACCGAACC
>NZ_JBIVVI010000491.1:0-6266 GCF_044757675.1 Kitasatospora sp. NPDC091257 | reverse complement strand
CCGCCGCTCTTCCGATCTGGTACTCCGGGTGGTCGGGCGGGCGGGGGCCGCCGTCCCAGGACGGTGGGGGTCGCCCTGGGACGGCGGTCGCGTTGCGGCGCGTCAGGCGGTGCGGCGGGTGTCGTCGAGCCGCAGGTAGCCGAGCGCGCTGGTGGCCACGCCGTGGACCGAGGAGGCGAAGGCGTAGGTCTCCCAGGCGTGCGCGAGGGTGATGTGGAAGGACTCGGCGAGCAGGTACTCGGACAGTTCGTGGTTGACGTCGGCCCGGGCCTGTTCGTCGGCGGCGGCGAAGGCGCGGGACTGGAGTTCGGCGTAGGCGGGGTCGGTGACGTGCGAGGTGTTCCGGCCGACCTGGAGCGGGCCGGAGACGGTGATCCCGCTCAGCGGGGAGACGCTGACCATGCCGTGGTTGGCGATGAACAGTCCTTCCAGCGTGCCCTGTTGGATCTTCGGCTGGAGCGCGGCGTTGTCGAGCAGCTGGACGTCGACGCCGAAGCCGGCCTGCTCCAGGTCGTACTTGACCAGTTCCACGAGGGAGGCGAACACCGGCGAGTTGGCGGCGGTGAGCGGCACCCGCGTGCCTTCCGCACCGGCCTCCCGGAGCAGCCCGCGGGCCTTCTCCGGGTCGTGCGGGTAGCGGGTGACCTGGTCGGGGGTCACGCCGGGGGTGTTGGACGGCCAGGGCAGGCTGCTCGCCTCGGCGTGGCCGCCGTACACCTGGGCGACGATGCGCTCGCGGTCCACCGCGTACTGCAGGGCCTGGCGCACCCGGCGGTCGTCGAAGGGCCTGCTGGTGGTGTTCACGCCGAGGAACGCCTGCTGGTAGGAGGACTTGGCGGACTGCACGGCGAAGCCCGGGTTCCCGCCCAGCACCTTGAGGTCGCGTCCGGGCACCGCGCCGATCAGGTGGGACTGTCCCGACTGGAGGGCGGACAGCGCGGCCTGGCTGCTGGTCACCGACCGGACGGTGATCCGCTCGAAGCGGGGCCGCCCGCTCTGCCAGTAGTGGTCGTAGCGGACCAGGTCGAGCTGGTTGCCGCCCTTGAACGACTGCCAGGTGAAGGGCCCGGTGCCGTTGACCTTCTCGGCGGCCTTGCCGTCGACGTAACTGCGGGCGTCCACCACGGGGTTGAAGGCGAGCGCGTCGAACAGGTTGCTGGTGGGCCTGGCGAGGGTGAGCGTGACCTCGTTGCGGGCGCTCGCCCTGATGTCGGCGAGCCGTTCCAGCAGCGGCTTGACCTGCGAGGACTTGGCGGCGCCGGTGAGCGAGAAGACGACGTCGTCCGGGTCGAGCGGGCGGCCGTCGTGGAAGGTGACGTCCTCGCGCAGCTTGAGCACCAGCCGGGTGCGGTCGGCGCTCCACTCCCAGGAGGTGGCGAGCCAGGGCACGGGTTGCAGCGTCTGCGGGTCGAGGTCGACCAGCCGGTCCAGCACCAGGTTGACGAACACCGGGGTGTCCGGGCCGCGGTGGAGCAGCTGGGTGGGGTCGGGGGCGGCGCCGTAGACGATCTGGAGGTCCGGCGCGGAGGCGGTGGCGGAGGCCGCGGCCCCGCCGGCGGCGTCCTCGGTGGCCGAGCGGCAGCCCGCCGCCAGCAGGGCCGCTCCGGCGCTCAGGCCGAGGAAGCCTCTTCGGGGCAGGCCGCGGTGACGGGCTGCGTCGCTCATGGTGGTGCTACCTCTTCGGTTCTCGGGGTCCGGGGTCCGTGCGCGCGGGTCAGTACCTGGTGACGACGACGCTGTCGCTCCAGGCCACCACGTCGGGGCCGCCGGTCGGGTAGGGGATGTTCTTGGCCGGGTTCCAGTTGGCCCGGTAGATGCCGGTCTTGAAGTACGGCGACTGGTTCTGGTGGTAGTTGTTGAGGCCGCTGTACGCGCCGACCTGCGCGCCGTCCCGGAACACGGTGACGGCGCCGGGGGTGGTGTCGGTGGACCAGGTGATGTCGAAGGCCCACTGGTTCCAGTGGCCGAACTGCACGTCGCCGAGCGGGATCACCGCCTCCTGGACGGTGCTGGGGTCGGACAGCCAGTGCACCTTGAGCCGCCAGCTGCCGTCCTTGACGGTCAGGGCGATCGGCGGCTTGGTGTCGCTGCCGTCCGCGAGCGGGTAGCCGTGCCACTGGGCGACGATCGTCTCGGTGGGGGTCCGCACCCAGTCGGCGGGCAGGTAGTCGGCGAGGGCGAAGCGGTAGCTGCCCCAGCCGAGGGAGTTGACGGCGACCTCGGAGCGGTAGGAGACGCCGTCGTTCGGCACGGCGAAGCGGGCGGCCAGGCCGCTGCCGCCGGCGGGGGCGGCGGCCACGGTGATGCTGCCGTTGCCGTCGACGCGCTGGCGGGTCCAGGCGGAGACGGTGCCGGTTTCGAAGTCGTCGGCGAAGACGTCGGTACCGGACACCAGGGCGGGAGCGGCGGGAGCGGCGGGAGCGGCGGGAGCGGCGGGAGCGGCGGGAGCGGCGGGAGCGGCGGGAGCGGCGGGAGCGGCAGGAGCGGCAGGGGCGGGGACGGCGGCGTGGGCCGGGGCGGCGGCGGTCACGGCCAGGGCGGCGATGAGCACGGCGCCGGCGAGGCGGCCGGGGAGGCGGGACATGGTTCTTCTCCTTCTGGAGGTTCGGGGCTGATCGACCGGGGGCGCGGCCGGCTGGCGGGGGATGGCGTCAGCCGGCCCGGCTACAGGAGTCGGCCGGTCCCACCCATGTCGGGCTGGACCAGGCCCACTGGTCGTTCAGCTGCCGGACCCGCACGTGGTAGAAGTCCCCGTCGCCGCCGGGGCGTTCGTCGGTCAGCTCGAACTCGGCGGTCGTCTCCCGGTCGGGCACGGCCCGGTCGAAGCGGTAGGCGCCGGAGACGAACCCGCCGGTGAATCCGGTCCGCGCGCCGGCGAGGAGTTCGCCGACGGCGTGGGCGCTCTCGACGCCGTTCACGACGGCGACCAGCCGGGTGCGCGTGTCGCCCTCGATCCGCAGCGAGAAGCCCTGGGTGCTGTCGGTGGCGGTGTTGGGGTTGCCGTCGGTGACCGTCCGCAGCCGGATCTCGCCCGGCCCGGTGCGCTCCCACCAGGACGGCCGGTAGGTGTCCGGCTCGGCCTCGGCCGGCGCGACGGTCTCCGGGCCGCGCAACCGGGGCTGGACGTCCAGCAGCCGCCCGCCCTCGATCCGCAGCACGACGTCCCAGTGCACCGGTTCGCCGCGCCGGCCCCAGCCGACGGCGAAGCCCAGGGTGCCGGAGAAGGCGTCCGATCCACCGGCGCCGGCGAGGAGTTCGGGCCGGGAGACCCGGTGGACGGGTACGCCGTTGCGGAGCAGTTCCACGTGGTCGAGCGCGTCCCGGCCCTGGACGGTGACGTGGATCCGGCGCCGGTCGGCGGAGGCGGCCTCGGCGCCCATCGGGGCGCCGTTGACGGAGGTGGCGAGCAGGATGCGGTCCCCGGTGATCGCGTAGGCGCGGCGCTGCTGGACGGCGTTCCAGATGCCGTCCCGGGTCAGTTCCGGGGCCCAGACCGCCACCCGGCCGTGCCCGTGGCTGCCGGGGAAGGCGCTGTGGTGGTCGGTGGAGCCGATCAGCCCGAAGCGGTGGCCCAGGCGCAGGCCGTGGACGGCCGTGGCGGTGCCGGCGCGCGGGCCCATGGTGTGCAGGTAGCTGCGCGGCGCCTCGTCGGACTCGGCGCAGCCGTGCATCGACATCATCTCCACCACCGGGGCGAACTCCTCGGTGTAGGAGGCCCAGTCGATGCCGCGGCGGGCCGGCCCGTAGCCGATGTGGTGCGGCAGCGCCCAGGTGCGCACGCCCTGGGCGGCGAGCACCCGCAGCCGGGCGCGCAGTTCGTCCAGGTCCGCCGCCCGGATGATCTCGCCGCGCGGGCCGTCGAAGTACACGCAGTGGTCGCCGTGGGCGAGGCTGTGCCACTCGAAGGACTGGAAGGTGACGAAGCGGCCGTCCTCGTGGGCGGCGGCGGTGACGTCCTGGACGTGGTCCCAGAGCCGGGCCAGCCGGGCGAAGCCCTCGGTGTGGTAGTCGACCAGGCTCGCCAGTTCGGGGGTGCGCTCGGGCAGGTCGGGCCACCAGCCGTGGCCGGTGACGCTGGCGAAGTCGAGTTGGAGCCGGGCGTTGGCGTAGGCGTCCTCGATGCTCCCGTGGCCGTAGCTGATGCCGCAGTGGTTGTGGAGGTCGCCGACGTACAGGCCCAGGCCGGCGTAGCCGGGTGCGTCGGTGCTGGGGGCGGTCATCGGGGCTGGGCTTCCTCGGGTCCTGGTCGGCCATGTTTGATCGACTCTGAGAAGAAGGTAGCCGCGATCTCCGGGGAACGGTCAAGGCTCGGCCGTTCGGTGTCGTGCGATCGCCATCGGGCGAAACATCGTCTTCATAGAAGACCTGCTGGTGAAGCTGGCCACCTCGCCGGTCAGCCGGTCGACGACGACCCACCGCGTCCGGCCCAGACTTTTGATCGATCTGATAGAAACTTCGCGACACCCCTCCCCCGAAGGACGGATCCATGCCGCACCCCGCCCTGCCCGCCGCGCCCGACCTCGGCGCCTCCCACCTCGTCCGCGCCCCCGAGCGCCCCGAACCCGGCTACTGGGCCGGCTGCCCGGGCGTCCGGTACGAGCCGGACCTCGACCGCTTCCTGCTCACCTACCGCGAGCGCCGCCCGCGCGGCGCGACGCACGGGCCCGACCGGGGCTGGCGCTGCGCCGTCGCCGAGAGCGCCGACGGCATCGCCTTCCGCGACCTGTGGTCCGTCCGGCGCGACGAGCTGGGCTCCCCCTCGATGGAACGCCTCGCCCTGCTGCGCCGCGACGGCGGCTACCTGCTCCACCTCAGTTACGTCGACCCGGCCGACAACCGCTGGCGCGTCGACGCCCTGCGCGCCGACGCCCCCGAGTCCTTCGACCTCGCCACCCGCACCCCCGTCCTCACCGCCGCGACCACCGGCACCGAGGGCGTCAAGGACCCGTACCTGCTCGAAACCGACGCCGGCGTCCACCTGTTCGCCACCGTCTCCCGCGCCCGGCCGTTCACCCCCGAGGAGCGGGACCGCGCCCACGCCGACGCCGACATCCACACCACCGGCCTCACCGTCCAGCCCACCGCGCTCGCGGTGTCCCCGGACGGGCTGCGCTTCACCGCCCCGCCGGGCCGCGCCGCCGAGGCCCTGGACGTCGGCCCGGCCGGCGCCTGGGACGGCTACGAGTCCCGGATCACCACCGTCCTGCCCGACGGCCGGGGCGGCTGGCTCGCGCTCTACGACGGCTCGGCGGACGCCGCCGGCAACTACGAGGAGCGCTGCGGCCTGGCCGCCTCCACCGACCTGCGCGGCTGGCACCGCCTCACCCCGGACGGCCCCTGGCTGGACATCCGGTACGCCGACCTCGTCCCGGCCCGCGGCCGCTGGTACCTCTACTACGAGCAGAGCCGGCCGGACGGCGCCCACGAGCTGCGGGTCGCCGTCCTGGACGAGTTCGCCGGAGTCCGCCCCGACGGCGCCCCGGCGGCGCCGCACCACGCCTGAGCCCGGGGCGCGCCGGCCCGGTCCGCCCGGACCGCCGCTTCAGGCTCAGGCTCAGGCTTCGGGCTCCAGGCTTCGGGCTTCGGGCTTCGGGCTTCGGGCTTCAGGCTTCAGGCTTCGGGCTTCAGGCGGCCAGCAGGGCCTCGGCGATGCCGCGGGCCCGCCAGGCGGCGTCCGGGGTGCCCTCGCGCAGGGCGGTGACGATGGCGCCGTCCATCAGGAGGGCGAACTGCCGGGCGCGCTCCCCGGGCTCGGGGACGCCGGCGTCCCGCATCAGCCGCTCGACCAGGTCGATGACGCGGGTCTTGTGCAGGGCCGCCATCCGGCGGGCCGGGCTGGCCGGGTCGGCGATCTCGGTCATCGTGTTGATCGCGACGCAGCCGCGGAAGTCCTGGGTCGCGAACCGTTCGGCCAGCGCGTCGAAGACGTGCAGCGGGTGGCCGCCGTGGGCCGCGACCCGCTCGGAGAGCCACGCCCGCCACCGGACGTCGCGGCCCTCCAGGACCGCGGTCACCAGTTCCTCCTTGCCGGTGAAGTGCCGGTAGAAGGACGCCCGGCCCACGCCGGACTCGGAGAGGATGCGCTCCACTCCGACCGCGCGGATGCCGTTCGCGTAGAAGAGGGTTTCGGCCGTGCTCAGCAGGCGCGCCCGTGCGTTGACTGCCACGCGGCGGATTCTATCCACTCTTGACGCCAAACGGTACCGGTCGGTACCGTCCTCCAGTCGGTACCGGTCGGTACCGTTTAGCGGGGGCGGTCCCGAGGG
>NZ_JBIVVI010000490.1:0-6272 GCF_044757675.1 Kitasatospora sp. NPDC091257 | reverse complement strand
CTGGGCGATGGCGATGGCCGACCAGCGGATGGTCATGCAGGCCTACGCCGAACGGCCCGATGATGCCCGGACTGTCGTGCGCGGCACAAGAGTTCGGGCGCCGGACGGTTCCCTCGGCGGTCGGCGTTCGGCGGTCGGCTCGGGGAGGGGCGCTCCGGTCGGCGGACGCTGTCGGGCGACGCGGGCCTCAGTCGGCGGTCGGCTCGGGCGCGGTCGGCGGGACGGCGGTCGGCAGGTCCGCGGCGGCGGCGAGTCGGCCCCAGAGCAGGTCGGCCAGTGCCTGCACCATCCGGGTGCGGGAGCAGGGCCTGGTCTCCAGCCACCAGTCCCCGGCGGCCAGCACCATGCCGGTGATGCCGCGGCCCCAGGCCTCGGCGAGCAGGTCGCGGTCGGCGCCGAGGTCGACCTGGCTCCGCACGGCCCTGGTGATCTCCTCGGCGATCTGCTTGAGCGCGGGGGCGAGCGCGTTGCCCGCGCTGCTGGGGTCGCCGGGCTCGGGGTGGGTGAGCAGCCGGTAGACCTGGGGGCGGGCCTCGATGCCGGCGAGGTAGGTGTCCAGGACGTGTTCGACCCGGTCGCGGCGTTCCAGCGGTTCGGCGAGGGCGGCCCGGACGGCGGCCAGCAGCCCGCCGGTGTGACGTTCGGTCAGGGCTCTGATCAGGCCGTTCCGGTCGCCGAAGTGGCGGTAGAGGATCGGTTTGGTGATCCCGGCCTCGGCGGCGATGGCGTTCATGCTGGCGCCCGGCCCCTCGCGCTGGATGACCCGGTCGGCGGCGTTGAGCAGCTGCTCGCGGCGGGGCTCTCGGGACATGCGCTGCTCCTCGGGATCGGGTTCGGCGGGGTCTGCCTGGGCGTTGACACCGGTTACCAATCAGTAGCAGACTCCCACGATGTTACCCGAGGTAACACCCCGGTCGGCCGCACACGTCTTCGGAGGCACGCACCATGAGCAGCACGTTCTCGCTGGACCCGGGCGCGGACCAGCTCGCCGTACGCGACTGGCTGCACGGCTTCGCCGCCGATGTGATGCGCCCGGCCGCGGCCGAGTGGGACGAGCGCGAGGAGACCCCCTGGCCGGTCATCCAGGAGGCCGCCAAGCTGGGCATCTACTCGCTGGACTTCTACGCCCAGCAGTACTTCGACCCCTCCGGCGTCGGCATCCCGATCGCCATGGAGGAACTGTTCTGGGGCGACGCCGGCATCGGGCTGTCCATCGTCGGTACCACCCTGGCCGCCGTCGCGGTGCTGGCCAACGGCACCGACGAGCAGATCGGCACCTGGACCCCGCAGATGTTCGGCACGCCCGAGGACGTCAAGGTGGCGGCCTTCTGCTCCTCCGAGCCGGACGCCGGCTCCGACGTGTCGGCGCTGCGCACCCGGGCGGTGTACGACGAGGCCGCGGACGAGTGGGTGCTGAACGGCACCAAGACCTGGGCCACCAACGGCGGGATAGCCGCCGTCCACGTGGTGGTCGCCACCGTCGACCCGGCGCTCGGCGCGAAGGGCCAGGCCTCCTTCGTCGTCCCGCCCGGCACCCCCGGACTGAGCCAGGGCCAGAAGTTCAAGAAGCACGGCATCCGCGCCTCGCACACCGCCGAGGTCGTGCTGGACGGCGTCCGGGTGCCCGGCAGCTGCCTGCTCGGCGGCAAGGAGAAGCTGGACGAGCGCCTGGCCCGGGCCCGCGAGGGCGTCAAGCGCCCGGGGGGCAGGGGCAACGCGGCGATGGCCACCTTCGAGGCCTCCCGTCCGGCCGTCGGCGCGCAGGCGATCGGCATCGCCCGGGCCGCGTACGAGGTGGCGCTGGACTACGCGAGGACGCGCGAGCAGTTCGGCCGGCCGATCATCGACAACCAGGGCGTGGCCTTCCAGCTCGCCGACATGAGGACCCGGATCGACGCGGCCCGGCTGCTGGTGTGGCGCGCCTCCTGGATGGCGGCCAACAACCAGCCCTTCACGGCGGCCGAGGGCTCGATGTCCAAGCTGTACGCCGGTGAGACCGCCAAGTACGTGACCGCGCAGGCGATGCAGATCCTCGGCGGCAACGGCTTCACCCGGGAGTACCCGGTGGAGCGGATGCACCGGGACAGCGCGATCTACTCGATCTTCGAGGGGACCAGCGAGATCCAGCGGCTGGTGATCGCCCGGGCGATCTCGGGGGTGCCGATCCGCTGACTCAGCGGGCCAGCCAGAAGGTGAGCCCGGCGGTGAGCGCGCCCACCACCGCGCCGACGACCGTCTGCGCGGCGGTGTGGTCCCGCAGCACCACCCGGGACCAGCCGATCGCCGGAACCAGCGGGGCGAGCAGCAGCCAGAGCGGGCCCAGTGCGATGGCGAGGCAGACCACCGCGCCGGTGGCCACGGCGGTGTGGACGGAGACCTTCCACCAGGCGGTGATCACCAGGATCGGGACCAGCGAGGCGAACATCGCCAGGACCAGCGCGGTCAGGTCGGCCGGGGCGTCCAGTCCGATCATCACCGCGAAGCTGAGCAGCACCGAGCCCATGATGAGCGGGAAGACGGTCAGCCGGCGCTGCCGGTGGCCGACGTGGCGGTCCGCCACGGTGCCCTTGCGCATGCCGTGCCGGATGATCAGGGTCGGGACGACGGCGGCGAACAGGATGGCGAACAGCGCCCAGCCGATGCCCGGCAGGCCGTAGCGGAGGCCGCCCAGCACCGGGAGCAGCGCGATGATCACGTTCTTCGGCTCCAGGCCGTCGGTGATCCGGCGGGCCCAGATCGTCCGGCTGGTGGGGGCGGCGGGCGCGGCCTCGGTCGTCATCGGGGTGGGTGCTCCGGGGGCGTGAAGGGGCGTGAAGGGGCGGTCCGGTGGCGGGTTGGTGGCGGGCCCGGCTCAGAACCGGGCGGGACGGCCCTCCAGGAAGGCCGTCAGGCCCTCGCGGATGTCCGAGCCCTCCCGGGAGCGGAGCAGCCAGGGGGCCAGGACCTCGTCCGCCCGCTCGGGCGGGGCGTCCAGGACGGCCTTGGCCGCGCCGATGGTCTGGGTCGAGCGGAGGGTCAGCACCCGGGCGAAGTCCAGTGCGGCGGCGTCCAGTTCGGCGTCCGGCAGGACGCGTTCGGCGAGGCCCAGCGGCAGGGCGTCCCGGCCGGCCACCAACTCGCCGGAGAACAGCAGGTACTTGGCCCGGGCCGGGCCGATCAGCCGGGACAGCCGTACGGTCGGCACCGCCGAGTAGACCACGCCGAGCTTGGCCGGGGTGATCCCGAGCCGGGCGTCCTCGGCGACGAACCGCAGGTCGCAGGCGACGGCGAGCTGGCAGCCGCCGCCGACGCAGGCACCGTGCACCACGGCGAGGGTCGGGTGCGGGAAGGCCGCCAGCGCCTCCTCGGCGGCGACGTTGGTCGCGTGGTAGGCCTCCGCGCGCTCCGGATCGCCGTACACCTCGGAGAGTTCGGCGATGTCCGCGCCCGCGCTGAAGGTGTTGCCGGCGCCGGTGAGCAGCAGGACGCGCACGCCCTCGTGGCCGGCCAGCTGCTCCAGCACCTTGGGCAGCGCCTGCCAGATCGCCAGGGTCACCGCGTTGCGGCGGTGCGGGCGGGCGAACTCCAGGACGGCGACGCCGTCCTCGCCGACGTACGCGTTGAGGCCATCGGCCTGCGCGGGCAGGGCGGAGCGGTCCCGCGTGAGCAGCGGCTGGTCCATGCGCACCTCCGGTCGGTCGTGGTGCGCCAACTCTCTCAGGCGGCACGGGTGCAGTAGTCGCCGAGGCCGTGTTCGAGCAGGGCGAAGGCGCGGCGGGCCTCCTCCAGTGCGGTGGGCAGGGCGTCGGCGGCCCGCTCACCGGCGAGCATCCGCCGGTGGTTGGCGGCGATCAGCGCGACCCGGACGGCCAGCGCCTGGGCGGTGGCGACCCGGGCGGTGAGCTCGTCGTGGGCCGGGTCCTGGGCGATCAGTTCGGCGGAGAGCGCGGCGTGCGCCAGCAGGTCGAAGCCGTGGGTGGCCCGGGCGGTCAGTGCCGGGGTGCGGTGGATCAGCCGGACCACGTCGAGCACGATCCGGTCGTCGTTCAGTCCGGAGGCCGGGTCGAAGCGTTCCAGCGCGGCGAGGAACTGCTCGCGCAGCGCCGTCGCCGCGGAGCTGCCCGGGGCGCGGTCGCGCACCGCCCGGGCGGGCTCGTCGAGGTGCTGCTCCATCGGGCGCATGACCAGCTCTTCCTTGGTGGGGAAGTAGTTGAAGACGGTCATCTTGGACACCTCGGCGGCGGCGGCGATCTCCGCGACCGAGACCTGGTCGAAGCCGCGCTCGGTGAAGAGCGCGATGGCCGTGCGGAAGATCCGCATGCCGGTCTGGAGCTTCTTGCGCTCGCGCAGCGGGAGCGCGTCCAGGTCGACGTCGGAGCCGGGGTCCTGTGCGGGTCGCATCGCCATGCTGGGGACTGTACCAGGCTCAAATGTTGACCGGTCCGAAAGATTGGTCAGGTAGAAAGATTGGCTGGGCTGAAAGATTGGTCGGGATGAAGAATTGACCGGGTACAAAAATGCTGCCATGGTGAGGACGCGCCGCCGGCCACCCCGGCCCCGACGCGAACTCGACCGACCCTGGGGGGACTTGACCATGGCCACCGCCGTACCCGCACCGCCCGACGCCACCGCGCCGATGACACCCGGCCGACGCAGGGCGGGCATGCTGCTCTGCCTGGTCACGATCGTGCTGGCCGTGCTCGACATGAACATCGTCTCGGCGGCCACCGTGCCGATCGTCCGCGACCTCGACCCGGTCCACGGCGTCGACCGGCTGCCCTGGCTGATCAGCGCGTTCGCCCTCGCCGCCACCGCGCTGCTGCCGCTCTACGGCAAGCTGTGCGACTCCTACGGCGCCAAGCGCGTGCTCCTCGGGGCGGTCGCCACCTTCACGCTCGGTTCGGCGCTGTGCGGAGCGGCGCAGTCGATGGGCCAGCTGATCGCCTTCCGGGCCGTCCAGGGCATCGGCGGCGGCGGGCTGATGAGCGTCACCATGGTCGTCATCGCCCAGTTCAAGGAGCCGGGCGGGCGCGCCAACGCCAAGGGCAGCGCCATGGGCGGGATCGTCGCGGGACTGGGCATGTCGGTCGGCCCGCTGGTCGGGGGGCTGCTCGCCGACCACGTCAGCTGGCGCTGGATCTTCTACGTCAACCTGCCGCTCTGCCTGGTGGTGCTGGTCGGTGTCGCCCTGGTGATCAGGCTGCCGAGGGCGACCGGCCGCGGCGGCCTGGACTTCCTCGGCTCCGCCCTGGCCGCGGCGTTCGCGGTCGGGCTGCTGCTGGTCACCGAGTGGGGCGGCAAGGACTACGCCTGGACGTCCCCGGTGATCCTCGGGCTGGCCTTCGGCACGGTCGCCGCGTTCGGCCTCTTCCTGTGGCGCCAGGCCGTCGCCGCCGCGCCGGTGCTGCCGCTGTCGCTGTTCCGGATCCCGGTGGTGCGGCTGGGCTTCGCGATCCAGGGCCTGGTCGGGATGGGCATGATCGGCGCGATCGTCCAGGTGATGCTCTACCTCCAGCTCGCCCGGGGCGTCGCCCCGACCACCGCCAGCCTGTACCTGATCCCGATGGCGGCCGGGATGACGGTCTCCGGCCTGGCCGTCGGCCGGCTGCTCGCCCGGGGCCACTCGCTGGGGACCTTCCTGCTGGCCGGCGCGGGCTGCGCGGCGCTCGCCCTGCTGCTGCTCGGCCTGAGCGGGCCGACCACCGCGCTGCCCGCGGTGATGGCCGAACTCGCCCTGCTGGGCTGCGGGTTGGGTCAGCTGATCGGCCAGCTGATCGTGGTGGTGCAGCAGGCCGCGCCGGTGCACCAGCTGGGCGTGGCGACCACCGGCATCCGGTTCTTCCAGAACCTCGGCAACGCGCTGGGGGCGGCGGTGTTCGGCACCGTGCTGACCAGGGTCTTCGCGGACGGCGAGCAGGGCCGGCCGCTGGGCGCCGTCCGGACGCTCACCGGGACCGCGCGCGAGCACGCGGTGCGCAGCTTCACCGACGCCGTGGACGTGGTCTTCCTGTCGGCCGGCGGGGTGCTGGTGCTGGTGGTGCTGCTGGTGTGGCGGCTGCGGGTGGTCGGCGGCGCGGCCCTGGATGCGGATGCGGGTGCGGATGCGGGTGCGGTCCCGGGTGCCGGGGAGGGCGGGGCCGCCGAGCCGCCGGCCGGGGTGGCGGCGGAGCGCCCGGCGGTCGGGGCCCGGGCGGCCTGAGCGAGGGAGTTCGAGCGGGGCGGTGTTCGAGCGAGGGGGTTCGAGCTGGACGGTGTCGGAGCGGCGGGGCCCGGTGGCACGGAGGTGTCCACCG
>NZ_JBIVVI010000489.1:0-6284 GCF_044757675.1 Kitasatospora sp. NPDC091257 | reverse complement strand
GCGGAGCCGAAGGCGGAGGCGGAGATCGCCCACACCCCGAGCGAGGCGAAGGCGCCGAAGAGCAGGACGGCGTTGGCGCCGACGGCCGCGCCGGATCCCGCTGTCGTTCGCGCAGCGGCGGCTCTGGTTCCTGCACGAGCTGGAGGGTGCCGGCGCGAACTACCACATCTCGCTGGCCTGGCGGTTGTCCGGGAACCTGGACCGGCGGGCCCTGGAGGCCGCCCTGGCGGACGTGGTCGCCCGGCACGAGAGCCTGCGCACCGTCTTCCCGGCGGTGGACGGCGTGCCGCACCAGCAGGTGCTGGACGTCGTGGCGGGCCGCCCGCGGCTGGACGCGAGCCGGACCACCGAGCCCGGGCTGCCGGGCGTGCTGGCGACCGCGAAGGCCCGGCCGTTCGACCTGGCCGTCGATCTGCCGCTGCGCGCCGGCCTGTTCGAGCTCGGACCGGACGAGCACGTGCTCCAGATGGTGTTGCACCACATCGCCGGCGACGGCTGGTCGCTGGGCCCGCTCACGCAGGACCTGACCGCCGCCTACGCGGCGCGCTGCCGGGGTGAGGAGCCGCAGTGGGCGGAGCTGCCGGTCCAGTACGCCGACTACGCCCTGTGGCAGCACGAGCTGCTCGGCGACGCCACCGACAGCGACAGCCCGTTCGCCCGCCAGGCGGCCTACTGGACACGGCAGTTGGCCGATCTGCCGGAGCAGCTCCGGCTGCCCGCCGACCGGCCCCGCCCGGCCGTCGCCTCCCACCGGGGCGGCTTCGTGCCGGCCGGGCTGGACGCGGAGCTGCACCGCGGACTGCGCGAGCTCGCCCGCGTACACGGGACCAGTCTGTTCATGGTGCTCCAGGCCGGGCTGGCGGCGCTGCTGAGCAAGCTCGGTGCGGGCGACGACATCCCGGTCGGCAGCCCGGTCGCCGGCCGGACCGACCAGGCCCTCGACGAGCTGGTCGGCTACTTCGTCAACACCCTGGTGTTCCGTACGGACACCTCGGGCGATCCGACGTTCGCCGAGCTGCTGGGCCGGGTGCGGGACACCGCGCTGGCCGGGTACGCCCACCAGGACCTGCCGTTCGAGTACCTCGTCGAGGCCCTCAACCCGGCGCGGTCGCTGGCGCACCACCCGCTGTTCCAGGTGATGCTGGTGCTGCAGAACGCTCCCCGGGCCGACTTCGCCCCGCCCGGGCTGCACGTCCGCGACATGCCGCTGACGACGACCACCGCCAAGCTCGACCTGATCTTCACGATGTCCGAGCGGCACGCGGAGGACGGTTCCCCGGAGGGGATCGACGGGTTCGTCGAGTACACCAGCGACCTGTACGACCCGGCCACCGTCGAGACGATGTTCGAGCGCTGGGAGCGACTGCTCCGCGCCGTGGTCGCCGACCCGCGGCGGCGGCTCAGCCGGTACGGTCTGCTCTCCGCCGCGGAGCACGGCGACCTGACGGCCCTGGGCACCGGACCGGAGGTGGAGCTTCCGGCCGCGAGCCTGCCGGAGCTGTTCCGGGCCCAGGTGCGGGCGACGCCGGACCTGGTGGCGCTGGTGTGCGGAGACGTCTCGCTGACCTACGCGGAGCTGGACGCGCGGGCGAACCGGCTGGCGCACGCCCTGATCGCCCGGGGCGCGGGGCCGGAACGGCTGGTGGCGGTCGCCCTGCCGAGGTCGGCCGACCTGGTCGTGGCGATCCTCGCGGTGCTGCGGACCGGGGCGGCCTACGTCCCGGTCGATCCCGAGTACCCGGCCGCCCGGATCGCCCACCTGCTCGACGACGCACACCCGGCCCTGGTGGTGACCGACGCCCGGACCCGGGACGGCCTCCCGGAGGCCGGGGCGGCCGGATGGCTGGTGCTCGACGACCCGGCGACGGCCGCCCTGGTGGCCGACTGCCCGGAGACGGACCCGCTGGTCGCCATCGACCCGGGGCACCCGGCCTACGTGATCTACACCTCCGGCTCCACCGGCAGGCCCAAGGGCGTGGTGTCGACCCACGGCGGCCTGCTCAACCTGTTCGCCAACCAGCGGCAGCTGCTGTTCCCGCGGCGGACGAGGGAGCGGCTGCGCATCGGGCTGACCACCTCGGTGTCGTTCGACGCCTCCTGCGACCAGTTGTCCAGCCTGTACGCGGGCCACGAGCTGCACGTCCTGGACGAGGCGACCTGGTCCGACCCGGACGCCTTCGTCGACTACGCCGCGCGCGCCGGGCTGGACTACGTCAACGCCACCCCGTCCTATCTGCAGGTGCTCGTCGCACGGGGGCTCCTGGACGACCCGGGGCGCCGTCCCGCGGTGGTCTCGATGGGCGGGGAGGCCGTTCCGGACCAGCTGTGGGAGCGGCTGCGGGCCGTCGAGGGCGTGTCCTGCCTGAACTACTACGGGCCGTCCGAATGCACGGTGGACGCCCTCGTGGCACCGCTGGGATCGAGTCCGCGCCCGGTGATCGGCCGGCCGCTCGGGGGCATCCGGCTGTACGTGCTCGACAGCACGCTGCGGCCGGTGCCCGCAGGCGTGGCGGGCGAGCTGTACCTCGCCGGAGCGGGCCTGGCCCGCGGCTACCTGAACCGGCCGGGGCTCACCGCGGGGCGCTTCGTGGCGGACCCGTTCGGTCCGGGCGGCACGCGGATGTACCGCACCGGCGACCTGGCGCGCTGGGGCGCCGACCGGAACCTGGAGTTCCTCGGGCGTACGGACGACCAGGTCAAGGTGCGCGGCTTCCGGATCGAACTCGGCGAGGTCGAGGCGGCGTTGGCGGAACACCCGCAGGTCGCCCAGGTCGCGGTGACCGTCCGGGAGGACCGGGCCGGGGACGCGCGGCTGGTCGCCTACCCGGTGGCCGTCACCGGGGCGGAACTCCGGCCGGAGGAACTGCGGGCACACCTGCGCGAGCGACTGCCGGACTACATGGTCCCGTCCGCCTTCGTGCCCCTGGGGAGCCTGCCGCTGACCGCCACCGGCAAACTGGACCGGCGCGCGCTGCCCGCACCCGTCCACACCGCGCCGAGGACCGGCAGGGTCCCGCGCACCCCGCAGGAGCAGGTCCTCGCGGAGCTGTTCGCCGAGGTGCTGGGCGTGGCCGAGGTCGGGGCCGACGACGACTTCTTCGACCTCGGCGGGCACTCCCTGCTCGCCACCCGGCTGGTCGCCCGGGCGCGTGCCGCCCTCGGGGTGGAACTGGAGCTGCGCACCCTCTTCGAGACGCCGACGGTGGCCGGGCTGGCCGCCGGGCTCGGCGGGGCCGCCCGGGCCAGGCCCGCGCTGCGCCGCGCGGAGCGGCCGGCCCCGGTCCCCCTCTCCTTCGCGCAGCGACGGCTCTGGTTCCTGCACCAGCTGGAGGACGCCGGCTCGGTCTACAACATGCCGTTGGCGTGGCGGCTGACCGGTGAACTCGACCGGACCGCCCTGCAGATGGCGCTCGGCGACGTCGTCGCCCGGCACGAGAGCCTGCGCACGGTCTACCCGCAGCTCGACGGGGTTCCCCGCCAGGAGGTGCTGGACGCCGGAACGGCCCCACCCCGGCTGGCCGTCACCCGGGTGGGTGAGGCGGACCTGACGGAGCTGCTGACGGCGGCCGCGGCGCGCGGATTCGACCTCGCCACCGAACCGCCCCTGCGTGCCGAGCTGTTCGAGACGGCACCGGACGAGCACGTGCTGCTGGTGGTGATGCACCACATCGCCGGGGACGGCTGGTCGCTGGGCCCCTTGTCCGCCGACCTGGCCACCGCGTACGCGGCCCGCCGCCGGGGCGAGGAGCCGCGGTGGGCGCCGCTGCCCGTCCAGTACGCCGACTACGCCCTGTGGCAGAACCGGCTGCTCGGCGACCCGGCCGACCCGGACAGCCTGTTCGCCCGCCAGACGGACCACTGGACGCGGACGCTGGCCGACCTGCCGGAGCAGATCAAGCTCCCCGCCGACCGCCACCGCCCCGCGACCCCCTCCTACGCCGGCGGGCACCTCGACGTCGAACTGGACCCCGACCTGCACGCCGGCCTGGTCCGGCTGGGCCGGGAGCACGGCGCCAGCGTCTACATGGTGCTGCAGGCCGCCCTGGCATCGCTCCTGGACAAGCTCGGCGCGGGCACGGACATCCCGGTCGGCAGCCTGATCGCGGGCCGGACCGACGAGGCGCTGGACGAGCTGGTCGGCTTCTTCGTCAACACCCTGGTGCTGCGCACCGACACCTCCGGCGACCCGTCGTTCGCCGAACTGCTGGGCCGGGTCCGGGAGGACGCGCTCGGCGCGTACGCCCACCAGGACCTGCCGTTCGAGCACGTCGTCGAGGCCCTCAACCCGGCCCGGTCACTCGCCCGTCAGCCGCTGTTCCAGGTGCTGCTCGCGCTGCAGAACGTGCCCCGCACCGAGTTCGCGCTGGACGGTCTGGACGCCGGGATCCTCCTGGTGCGCACGCCCACCGCGATGTTCGACCTCGGCTTCCACCTGCTGGAGCACGGTGGCGCCGGCGGGCCGGCCGAGGGCATCGTCGGCCGGGTCGAGTACAGCACCGACCTGTTCGACCACGCCACGGTGGAGACGCTGCTCGCCCGGTGGCTGCGGCTGCTGGCGGCGGTGGTCGCCGAGCCGGACCGGCCGCTGAGCCGGATCGACGTCCTCACCGCCGAGGAGCGGCACGAGCTGCTGGTCGCCCGCAACGACACCGCCGGCCCGGTCCCCACGGCCGATCTGCCCGCGCTGTTCGAGGCGCGGGTCCGGGCGACCCCGGAGGCCCCGGCCGTGGTGTTCGAGGACACCGAGCTGACCTACCGCGAGCTGAACCGCCGGGCCAACCGCCTGGCCCACGCGCTGATCGCCCGGGGGGTCGGACCGGAACGGACCGTCGCCCTGCGGCTGCCGCGCTCGGCCGAGCTGGTGGTCGCCGTCCTGGCGGTGCTCAAGTCGGGCGCGGCGTACCTGCCGGTCGACCCGGACTACCCGGCCGCCCGCATCGCGTACATGCTGGAGGACGCGGGCCCGGCCGTGGTGCTCGACGACCTCGCCGCCGTCACGCCGGACGGTGACCTGCCGGAGCACGATCCGGCCGTGGCCGTGGACGGGCGCCGTCCCGCCTACGTCATCTACACCTCCGGCTCCACCGGCCGCCCCAAGGCCGTCGTGATGCCGGCCGCCGGGCTGCTGAACCTGTTGGAGTGGCACCACGAGGCCGTCGGCGGCGAACCCGGCACGCGCACCGCGCAGTTCACCGCGATCAGCTTCGACGTCTCGGTGCAGGAGGTGCTGTCCGCGCTGCTGTACGGCAAGACCCTGGTGGTGCCGACCGAGGAGCAGCGCCGCAGCGCCGAACTGTTCGCCCACTGGCTGGACCGGCACGAGGTGGCGGAGCTGTTCGCGCCCAACCTGGTGGTCGAGGCACTGGCCGAGGCCGCCGAGGAGGCCGGGCTGGAGCTTCCGCACCTGCGGCTGGTCGCCCAGGCCGGTGAGGCGATGCGCCTCGGCGGTGCCGTGCGCCGTTTCCAGGCCCGTCGGCCGGGACGGGTGCTGCACAACCACTACGGGCCCGCCGAGACCCATGTGATCACCGCCTACTCGCTGCCGTCCGACCCCGCCGACTGCCCGCTGCCGGTGCCCATCGGCCGTCCGATCGCCAACTGCCGGGTGTACGTGCTGGATGCGGCGCTGCGACCGGTCGCCCCCGGGGTGCTGGGCGAGCTGTACCTGGCCGGGGCCGGGCTGGCCCGCGGCTATCTGAACCGGCCCGGGCTCACCGCCGGGCGCTTCGTCGCCGACCCGTACGGTCCGGCGGGCACCCGGATGTACCGCACCGGCGACCTGGTCCGTTGGCGCGCCGACGGCGAGCTGGAGTTCGCCGGCCGGGTCGACCACCAGGTGAAGGTGCGCGGGTTCCGGGTCGAGCCGGGCGAGATCGAGGCCGAGCTGACCGCGCACCCGGACGTCGCCCAGGTCGCGGTGCTCGCCCGGGAGGACCGGATCGTCGCGTACGTCGTCCCGTCGGCCGGGAGCGGGGCGACCGCGGCGGCGCTGACGGCCTACCTGCGCGGCCGGGTGCCGGACTACCTGGTGCCGTCCGCGTTCGTGCTGCTGGAGGCGCTGCCGCTGACGCCGAACGGGAAGCTGGACCGGGTGGCGCTGCCCGCTCCCGAGGCCACGACCAGGGAGGCGGGCCGGGCGCCGCGCACGCCGCAGGAGCAGATCCTGTGCGAGCTGTTCGCCGAGGTGCTGGGCCTGGCCCGGGTCGGAGTCGACGAGGACTTCTTCGCGTTGGGCGGGCACTCCCTGCTCGCCACCCGGCTGGTCTCGCGGGTCCGGGCGACCC
>NZ_JBIVVI010000488.1:0-6285 GCF_044757675.1 Kitasatospora sp. NPDC091257 | reverse complement strand
GGTACTCCCGGACCGGGTCCACCCGGGGACGGGCGGCGCCCTTCTCGGTGTCCACCGGCCGCGGGCCGGACGCCGGGTCCAACGGCACCTGGGTGGCGGCCGGGACCGTCTGCGGGACACTGGGCGCCGCGACCGCGCCGCCGTTCACCCCGCCGTTGCCGGTCAGGCCGGTGAAGGCACCGCCGAGGCCCTTGAGCGCGTCGCCGACCTCGCTGGGGATGATCCAGAGCTTGTTGGAGTCGCCCTTGGCCAGCTCGGGCAGGGTCTGGAGGTACTGGTAGGCGAGCAGCTTCTGGTCGGCGTCGCCGTCGTGGATGGCCTCGAAGACCGTCCGGATCGCGGCCGCCTCACCGTCCGCGCGCAGGACCGCGGCCTGCGCCTCACCCTCCGCCTTGAGCACCTCGGCCTGCTTCTCACCCTCGGCCTTGAGGATTTGGGCCTGGCGCTGGCCCTCGGCGGTGAGGATCGCGGCGCGCTTGTCCCGGTCGGCGCGCATCTGCTTCTCCATCGAGTCCTGGATGGAGGTCGGCGGCTCGATCGCCTTCAGCTCGACACGGTTGACCCGGATGCCCCACTTGCCGGTGGCCTCGTCCAGGACACCGCGCAGGCCGGCGTTGATGACCTCTCGCGAGGTCAGCGTGGACTCCAGGTCCATCGAGCCGATGATGTTGCGCAGCGTGGTGACAGTCAGCTGCTCGATCGCCTGGATGTAGCTGGCGACCTCGTACGTCGCGGCGCGGGGGTCGGTCACCTGGTAGTAGATGACGGTGTCGATGTTGACGACCAGGTTGTCCTGGGTGATCACCGGCTGCGGCGGGAACGGCACGACCTGTTCGCGCAGGTCGATCCGGTTGCGGACGCGGTCGATGAACGGGACGACGATGTTCAGCCCTGCGTTGAGCGTCCGGGTGTAGCGGCCGAAGCGCTCCACGATCGCGGCGCTGGCCTGCGGGATGACCTGGATCGTCTTGATCAGCGCGATGAAGGCCACCACGACCAGGACGACCAAAACGATAAGGACGGGTTCCACGGACTCTCCCCTAGACGACCAGGGCGGTCGCGCCCTGGATTTCGACGACGTCGACCTGCTGTCCAGGCTGGTACACCTGGCCCGGGTGGAGCGCACGGGCCGACCAGATCTCACCGTTCAACTTGATCCGCCCGCCCTCCCCGTCGACGGTTTCCGCGACGACCGCGGTGGCGCCCTGGAGCGCCTCGATGCCCATCTTGACCTGCGGGCCCTTCTGAAGCTGCCGGTAGGCGATCGGGCGGACGAAGACCACCAGTGCGACCGAGACGACGACGAAGGTCAGGGTCTCGGCGACCACTCCCCCGCCCAGCGCGGCCACGACGGCGGCGGCCAGCGCCCCGACCGCGAACATGGCGAACTCCGGCATCGCGGTGAGCACCAACGGTATGCCGAGCCCTGCGGCGGCCAGGAGCCACCAGATCCAGCTGTCCACACGTCCATCCTAGGGAGCGAAGGCCTTCGAAGCGGACAGTTCCCGCAGGTCGAGGGGCGGAAACCGGTCGCGCGTGCGACCGGTTTCCGACGGCCTTCCGGATGAGCGGACGAAGGGGCCTCAGCCCAGCGGCAGACCCTGGGCCGACCAGCGGTCTCCGTGCCGCTCCAGGGTGAGCGGCAGGCCGAAGCACTTGGAGAGATTACGGGCGGTCAGCTCGGTGTCGATCGGACCGGCCGTGAGCACCTTCCCCTGTCGGATCATCAGGACGTGGGTGAAGCCCGGCGCGATCTCCTCGACGTGGTGGGTGACCATCGCCATTGCCGGGGCGAACTCATCCTGGGCGAGCGCGCCGAGCCGGCGGACCAGGTCCTCGCGGCCACCGAGGTCGAGGCCGGCGGCAGGCTCGTCGAGCAGCAGCAGCTCGGGGTCGGTCATCAGGGCGCGGGCGATCAGGGTGCGCTTGCGCTCGCCCTCGGAGAGGGTGCCGAACTTGCGGTCGGTGAGATTGGCCATGCCGAGGCGGTCGAGCAGGGCGAGGGCGCGGACCTCGTCCGACTGCTCGTAGGTCTCCTGCCAGCTGACCGTCATGCCGTACGCGGCGGTGAGGACGGTCTGGAGCACGGTCTGCTCGGCCGGCAGCTTGTCGAACATGGCGGCGCCGGCCAGGCCGATCCGGGAACGCAGCTCGAAGACGTCGATCTCGCCGAGCTTCTCACCCAGCACCGTGACCTTGCCCGAGGTCGGGAACAGGTACGAGGAGGCGATCTGCAACAGCGTGGTCTTGCCGGCGCCGTTCGGGCCCAGGATGACCCAACGCTCGCCCTCGGAGATGGACCACGAGACCTGGTCGACCAGCGCGCGCCCCTCCCGGACCACGGATACGTCCACCAGCTCCAGCACGTCGCTCATGCCTACGCCTTCCCCAAAAAACAAGATTCTCGGCCGTCGGTGCGGGCGGCGAGCCTACTCCGGCAGCCGGTGGGCACGGGGTGGGTGCGCCGCACACGCATGGGCAAACCTACGCCACGCGGATGACCGCCGATTCCGTAGGCTGGCCGGATGCTCGTGACTCCTGCCGACAATCCGTACGAAGAGCCCCGTTCGGGGCGGCTCACCGCATGGGGCAACGCCTTGCTGGCGGGCCTGGTGCCGCCGGACGACGCCGCCACGGCCGTCCTGGGCCGGGACGAGATCCACCGGGTCACCGGACTGCCCGGCGACGAGCCCGGCGAGCAGCACGGGCTGACCTGGGCGCTGGGGCGGCTGCGGGTGCTCGGCGTGAAGGGTCTACGTCTCGCGCTGCCCTCAGCCGGGCATCCGCTCGGGCTGACCGGTCCGAAGGCCTTCAACGAGCAGGCCATGAGTGCGGGCGAGGCCGTCCTGGCCGTGGGCGCACCTCTCGGGTTGGTGCCGGAGGTGGACGTGTACGGCCCGGCCGGCGACCGCTCGGCCACCGTGCTGTGGCGTTGTTCCGAGGTCAACGACACACCTCCGGCGGACGTGCCGTCGCTCCACGAGGCCGAACGTGAACTGGCCGACGGGCTGCGGGAGGCGACCGTCATGCTCGCCCGCCTCGACGTGGCCGGCGCCGGACCTGAGGCCTTGCGCGCCCTGGATGCCTACCGCCGTCGTGGCCACAGCGAGTTGCTCGCTCCCGGGTACCCGCCCCGGGCCGTCCGTGTCCTGGAGTCGGCCCGCCAGGTGTCCGCCCTGCTCTCCATCGCCTCCGGCGGCCACGGCGCTGCCGTCAGCGCCTCCGAGATGGCGGCCCGCCAATCCGCCCTGGCCCCGCTGCGGCGCACCGCCCGGCGCGCCCAGGTCGCCGCCTACAACGCCCTCGTGGACGAGCGAGACGATCGCTGAGAGGTGCTGGACCCCGGAGTCGACGGTGGCGAGCGCGATCACCTCGGCGCGCTCGTATCTGCCGTCGGGACCGGCGGTCAGGCTTCCCTGTGCCGTCGTGGCCACCAGCCGGCACCGGGGCCACCCCAGGACTTCGGCTGCCTCCTCCGCCGAGTAGCTCTCCGCGAGTCTCCGTTCCAGCCCCTCGGCCGCGGCCCGTGCCGTGGCCGCAGCCTTGTGCATGCGCTCCGTGACAGTCTGCTGCACCACGGCATACGGGACGGCGGCCAAGGCCTCCCGGCTGTAGGTCGGCCAGCCCCGGTATCCGCCGCAGGGGCGTAGCTCTCCTGCGGCGGCGAGCCGCCTGATGTCCTCGGCGATCACCAGCAGACCTGTGGTGTGGCCCAACACCGTGGCCGCCTTGGCCGCCCCCACGGGCGGCACGGCGCCGAGCGCGAGGATGATCTCCTCGGTGCGGGCCTTCAGCTGTACCTCGACGAGCGCCGACCAGGTGCCGTTGTCGAGGTCCGGCTCGGGGATCAGTTCACGTTCCCGTGCCAGGTTGAACTGCCAACGCCGCATCCGCAGTCGGCGTCTCAGCAGCTCCGGCCCGTAGGCCTCCCGGTCTCGGCCTGTCTCCCGGGCCAACCTCGCTCTGCGCTCGACGGCCTCTGTTGCACGATTCTCTGCCCTCGCCACCTGACATCCGGACAAGGGGCGTCCTGGCGCCCGCCCTCGGTCTCCGTCCTCGGCAGTCGGTTGCGACCCAGGCCCGGACATCGGAGGCTCGTCGAACAGGCGGCATGTCACCTCAAGCTCACGGGCCAGCACGACAGGCCCGCACTGATTGCGCATCGCGTTCATCCGGCCCTCCCTCGGGATCGGTGTCGGCGATCAGCCTGGCACACCCGAATGGCGATGGATCACCTGAATTCGGGCCAACCCTGCCGAACGGCACATGCTGGACCACCGTTTGACGCCCTGCCTGGCCGAAAACCTGCCGATCGGCACGGCGCCCGCACCAGTACGTCGCGCCCCTGGCGCGCTACCCGTCGCGGGCCTCGCCGTGACGAACGGCCCAGAGTGCCGCCTGGGTGCGGTCGGCCAGGTCCAACTTCATGAGGATGTTGGACACATGGGTCTTCACCGTCTTCTCCGAGAGGTGCAGACTGCGGGCGATCTCCCGGTTGGAGCGGCCATCGGCGATGTGTCCGAGCACTTCGCGCTCGCGCTCGGTGAGCGTGCCACCTCGACCCTGCGGAACGCGCGGGCCGTCGTCGGCGAGCAGGGCCTCGGCCAGTTCGGGCTGGAGCAGAACATGACCGGCGTGCACCGAACGAATCGCCCCGGCCAGCGCCTCCGGGTCCACGTCCTTGTAGACGTACCCGGCCGCACCGGCCCGCAGCGCGGGAACCATCGTGCGGTGCTCGGTGAAGCTGGTGACGATCAGGATCCGGGCGCGGCTGCCCTCGCCCTTGAGCGTGCGCAGCGCCTCGATGCCGTCGACGCCGGGCATCTTGAGGTCCATCAGGACGACATCGGGGTCGAGCTCACGGGCCCGGTCAATACCCTCCGCCCCATCGGCGGCCTCCCCGACCACCTCGATGTCGTCCTGGACCTCCAGGAAAGTGCGCAGCCCGCGCCGAACCACCTGGTGGTCGTCGACCAACAGGACACGGATCGACGGTGTGCTCTCAGGCACCGGGGACCTCCATCTCGACGAGCGTCCCCCGACCGGGGGCCGATTCCAGGGTGAGTGTGCCGCCGACGGCGGCCGCGCGGTCGCGCATCGAGGCCAGGCCGAGGTGACGGCCTGCTCGCCGGACGGACTCCGGATCGAAGCCGCGCCCGTCGTCGTGCACGCGCAGCACCGCACCGCGCGCAGGCGTCCCTGCCAGGGTGACGGTGACCCTGCGGGCGCCGGAGTGGCGCAGCGCGTTGTGCAGCGCCTCCTGGGCAACTCTCAGCAGTGCGGCCTCCTGGGCAGGCGGCAGCGCCCGGACCCCGTCGGCGGCGAAGGCGACGTCAGCGGTGTGCGCCCGGTCCAGGACCTGCACCTGGGAGGCGAGAGTGGCGCTGAGTCCGTCCTCCTCCAGGGCTGCGGGGCGCAACTCCACGACGACCGCGCGCAGCTCGTCGGCAGCCTCGGCGGCGAGACGGGCGACCTCGGCGAGCTCGGCACGTGCCCGGACGGGGTCGCGGTCGACGAGCTTGGCGGCCGCCTTGGCCGTGAGCCGGAGCGAGAAGAGCTTCTGCGAGACGGCGTCGTGCAGGTCGTGGGCGATCCGGGCACGCTCGCCGGCCAGCGTGAGCTCGCGGCTGCGCTCGTACAGTCGGGCGTTGGACAGTGCGAGGGCCGCGTGCGCGGCGAGGATCCGCAGGAGCTCCTCGTCGTGATCGGTGAAGAGGCCACCGCCACGCTTGTTGGCGAGGAAGATGACGCCCATCACCTGCGACTCGTCCTCGGCCGCGTCGGTGTCCAGGATCGGCATGCCCAGAAAGGCGTCCATATCGGGGTGGGCTGCGGGCCATCCTTCGAAGGTGGGTGCCTTGCGGACGTCCACCAGCCGGGTGGGGCCGGTCTCGTGCAGCATCGCGGCGAGTACACCGTGCTGTCGGGGCAGCGGGCCGATCGCCCGCCACTGCTCGTCGGTGACACCGTCGACCACGAACTGGGCGAAGCCCCCGTGGTCGTCGGGCACGCCCAGGGCCGCGTACTCGGCGCCGAGCAGTCCCCTGGCGGAAGCGGTGATGCGGCGCAGCACCTCACGGACCTCCAGGTGCCGGCTCATGGCGAGCAGTGCCTGGCTGACGGCCTCGATCCCGGACAGGCAGGGTTCGCAGGCGGGCAGCGGGCCCCGGTGGGTCCGGTGGTCTCCGGTGGTGCTGGACATACCGCCAAACTACCGCCGCCCCGGCGACCGCCGCGTCCGTCCGCGGCCGCCCCGGGCCCAGGTCCGGGGACCTAGGCCGCAGG
>NZ_JBIVVI010000487.1:0-6289 GCF_044757675.1 Kitasatospora sp. NPDC091257 | reverse complement strand
CCCGCAGAGAACAATCGAGGAGTTCCATGTCACGCCCCCCGGGCGGATCATCACGGCACCGGTCCGAAGCCGGCTCGCCGCCCCCCTCCACGCAGCGCCGTCGCAACGGCGTGCTGCGCAACACCGCCGTCGCGCTGGCCGTGGTGCTCTCCGTCGAGGCCGCCGCCGTCATCATGACGACCGGTCAGGCCGTGGCCGTCACCACGGAGCAGGCCCCGAAGCCCGCCAAGGCCCTGGGCCCGGCCGAGGCCAAGGACATCGCCACCGCCCACCTCAAGGCCCGGCTGGAGAACCGCCGGATCGAGGTCGTGGACGAGCGCACCGAGTCGACCACCACCTGGATCAACCCGGACGGCACCACCACCCTGGACCTCGCGTCCGGGCCGGTCCGCTACAAGGACAGGTCCGGCAGGCTCCAGCCGATCGACACCGACCTCGCCCGGCAGCCGGACGGCAGCCTCAAGGCCAAGGGCCACCCGCTCGACCTCTCGCTGGCCGGCGCCACCCCGCCCGCCGCCGCGTCGGCGTTCAAGGCGGCCGGCGCCCCGGCCGGGGACCCGAAGGCCCCGACCACCCCGCTGGTCTCGCTGGACAACGGCAACGGCACCGCCATGTCGCTGTCCTGGCGCGGCGCCCTGCCCGAACCCTCGGTGGACGGCGCCAGGGCCCGGTACGCGAACGCGCTCACCGCCACCGACCTGGTCGTCGAGTCCACCCGGACCGGCTTCGAGCAGTTCCTGGAGCTCAAGGACCGCTCGGCGGTGGCCGCCAACGGCAGCGTGACGCTCACCCTGGACGCGGCCGGCCTGCGGGCCCGGCAGAACCCGGACGACTCGGTGTCGTTCCTCGACCCGAAGACCGGCGAGGAGAAGGGCCAACTGCCCGCCCCGGTGATGTGGGACGCGCAGGTCGACGAGCGCAGCGGCGACCACACCCGCACCGCGCCGGTCGCGCTGAAGGTCACCCAGAACGGGAACGCGATCGACCTGACGCTGACCCCGGACGCCGCCTTCCTGACCGACCCGAAGACCACGTACCCGGTCACCATCGACCCCGCGGTCAACATCGGCGTCGGCTTCGACACCTTCGTGCAGCAGGGCTACGCCACCGACGTCTCCTCGCAGACCGAGCTGAAGCTGGGCAACAACGGCTCCGGCCAGGTCGCGCGGTCGTTCCTGCAGTTCCCGATGGCGAAGATCAGCGGGAAGCAGATCACCGGCGGCAAGCTCAACCTGTGGAACTTCCACAGCTGGTCCTGCACCGCGAAGAGCTGGGAGGTCTGGGACACCGGCACGGCCACCACGGCCACCCGCTGGACCGCCCAGCCCGGCTGGAACAAGAAGTGGGCGACCTCCACCGCGACCAAGGGCTACTCCAGCTCCTGCAACGACGGCTGGGTGAACCAGGACATCACCTCGCTGGTCAAGGCCTGGGCCGCCAACGGGAACACCAACAACACCCTGGGCATCCGGGCCACCGACGAGAGCGACCCGTACGGCTGGAAGAAGTTCAACTCCGGCAACGCAACGTCCAACACGCCGTACCTGTCGGTGACCTACAACACCCCGCCGGCCGTCTCCACCCTGATCTCCCCGGCCGACGCCGCGCTCACCGGCGACTCCACGCCGACGCTGTCCGCCAAGGCGACCGACCCCGACGGCGGCAACATAGCCCTCGACTTCGAGCTCTGGGCGTCCAACGGCACGGCCGCGCTGCAGTCCGGCCGCACCGCCATGGCGGCCTCGGGCGCCACGTTCACCTGGACCCCGGGCACCGCGCTGCCGGCCGGCGCCTACAAGTGGCGCTCCCGCTCCTGGGACGGCACCGCCAACAGCGCCTGGTCCGCCTTCCGCACCCTCACCGTGGACACCACCGCGCCCGGCGCGACCACCGTCTCCTCCGGCGACTTCCCGGCCGGCCAGTGGGCGGGCACCCCGGACGCCAACGGCGACTACAGCGGCACCTTCACCTTCACCCCGCCGAGCAGCGACGTGAAGGACGTCCAGTACAAGCTGGACGGCGGGGCCTGGGTCACCGCGGCCACCACCGGCACGCCGGTCAACGCCAAGCTCACCTTCAAGGCGGGCGCCCACACCGTCACCGCGCACAGCCGGGACGCCGCGGGCAACGTCTCCGCCGACAGGACCTACGCCTTCTACGCCGGCAAGGGCTCCGCCCTGGTCGCGCCCGGCGCGGGCGAGCGCCCGGCCCGCCGCACCTCGCTGCAGGCCGAGGGCAACAGCACCTACACCGGGGTGCGCTACCAGTACCGCCGCGGCGAGACGGACGCCTGGAAGGACGTTCCGGTCGCCAACGTCACCACCACCGCCGGCCAGCCGGTGACCGCCTGGCCGCATCCCGCCCCCGGCGGCAAGGCGGCCGCGCTGACCTGGAACATCACCGACACCCTGGCCGAGAACGGCCCGGTCGACGTCCGCGCGGTGTTCACCGACGGCACCGCCACCGACGCCACCGAGCCGAACACCGTCACGGTGGACCGCAACGCGGGCACCGCGCCGGAGACCAAGGTCGGCCCGGGATCGGTGAACACCCTCACCGGTGACCTCACCCTGTCCGAGACCGACGCCGAGGCCTTCGGCCTGCACGCCGAGCGCTCCTTCTCCTCCCGCCGGCCCGCCAACGGCTCGGCCCAGGAGGGCCAGGCGGCGATCTTCGGCCCGCAGTGGAGCTCCGGCACCACCGCCGAGATCACCGACGCCGACTACTCCTACGTCCGCAAGACCTCGGCGACCTCCCTCTCGGTGGTCTCCGCGGACGGCTCCGAGGTCGGCTTCACCGCCACCGGCGCCGGCGGCTGGAAGCCCGAGCCCGGGGCCGAGAACCTCACCCTGACCGGCGCGTTCACCACTGCCTTCACCCTGAAGGACACCGAGGGCATCACGGTCACCTTCGCCAAGGTCGACCCGGCCGCCACCACCTGGCAGGCCTCCGGCTCCTCGCTGCCCAGCGACAACTCCACCACCTCGGTGGTCTCGGAGAAGGTCGTCTCCGGCGGAAAGACCCTGGCCCGCCCGAAGTACGTCGTCGCGCCCTCCTCGGCGACCGCCTCCGCCAACTGCGCCGCCGTGCCGTCCACGGCCGGCTGCCGGGTGCTGGAGTACGTCTACGCCGACACCACCACCGCCACCGCGTCCGCCCCGGGCGACACGGCCGGCCAGGTGAAGCAGATCCGCCTGTGGTCCACCGACCCCGGCGCCGCCACCGCCACCCCCGTCGTCGTCTCGCAGTACGCGTACGACGACCAGGGCCGGCTGCGCGAGGTGTGGGACCCGCGGACCGGCCCGGCGCTGAAGACCGCGTACGGCTACGACGCGGCCGGTCGGGTCACCACCGTGACCGACCCCGGCGAGCTGCCGTGGACCCTGGAGTACGGCAAGGCCGGCAACGCCGCCACCGCCGGCGACGGCATGCTGCTCGCCGCCTCCCGTCCCACCCTCAAGCAGGGCAGCAAGGACGTCACCGACGGCACCGCCACCACCTCGGTGGTCTACGACGTCCCGCTGAGCGGCGCCAACGCGCCGTACCCGCTGGCGCCGTCCGACGTCGCCGCCTGGGGCCAGACCGACGCCCCGACCGACGCCACCGCCGTGCTGCCGCCCGACGCCGTCCCGGCCACCCACGACGGCAAGGCGCTCGGCACCGCCGGCTACAACCGCGCCTCGGTGACGTACACCAACGCCTCCGGCCGCGAGGTCAACACCGCCACCCCCGGCGGCGGCATCACCACCACCGAGTACAACGCCTACGGCAGCCCGGTGCGGACCCTCTCCGCGGAGAACCGCATCCTCGCCCTGGCCACCACCGGCAACGACCTCAACAAGCTGCGCGCCCTCGGCATCGCCGGCCGCTCGACGGCCGACCGCGCCCAGGTGCTCTCCTCCACCTCGCTCCACTCGGCCGACGGCAAGCGCCTGCTGGAGCAGTACGACCCGCTGCAGCTGGTCACCCTGGAGCACGACGTGGCCGCCTCCGGCACCTCCCCGGCGCTCGCCGCCGGCGCCGAGGTCGCGGCCCGCGCCCACACCGTCAGCGGCTACGACGAGGGCCGCCCGGCGGGCGCCGCGGTCAGCGACATGGCCACCTCGGTGACGGTCGGCGCCCGGATCGACGGCTACGCCGCCGACGCCGACACCCGCACCACCGCCACCGGCTACGACTGGGCCCAGGGCCTGCCCGTCACGTCCGTCCAGGACCCGGCCGGCCTGAAGATCACCACCGCCACCGGCTACGACGCCAGCGGCCGGGTGACCTCGCAGAGCCGCCCGAACTCCACCGGCTCCGACGCGGCCACCACCGTCACCACCTACTGGACCGGCACCGGGACCGGCGCCTGCGCCGGCCACCCCGAGTGGGCCGACCTGGTCTGCTCGATCGCCCCGGCCGCCCAGATCGCCGGCGGCGGCGGCAACCCGCCGCAGCTGCCGACGAAGACCTTCCAGTACGACCGCTGGGGCAACGTCACGGTCCAGACCGAGACCGCCAACGGCGTCACCCGCACCACCACCCGCAGCTACGACGCGGCCGGCCGCCCGGTGAAGATCTCGGTCAGCGGCGGCACCGGCACCGCGGTCGCCGACACCGTGCTCGGCTACGACCCCGCCAACGGCGAGCTGGCCTCCCTCAACAACGGCAAGGCCACCATCACCCAGGGCTACGACAGGCTCGGCCGCCAGGTCTCCTACGACGACGGCGCCGGCAACGTCACCACCACCGAGTACGACCGGCTCGACCGCCCGGTGAAGAAGTCCGACTCGGTGCCGTCCACCGTGACCTACGGCTACGACACCGCCAAGGACCCGCGCGGCCTGCCCACCTCGCTCACCGACTCGGTGGCCGGTACCTTCACCGCCGGCTACGACGTCGAGGGCCGGCTGGTCTCGCAGACCCTGCCCGGCGGCAACACCCTGACCAGCAGCTACGACAGCCGGGGCATCCAGACCGGCAAGACCTACACCAACCAGGCGGGCACCGTCCTGCTGGCCGACACCGCCGACTACACCGTCCACGGACAGCAGGCCGGCCGCACCCAGAGCGACGGCAACAGCACCACCAGCGGCTACACCTACGACGCCACCGGCCGCCTCACCAAGGCCGCTGACAGCACCGGCCTGGCCTGCTCCACCCGGACCTACGCGTTCGACAGGAGCAGCAACCGGACCAACCGCACCAGCGTCACCGACGACTGCGACCCGGCCACCGCCGACGCCGTCACCCAGGCCGAGAACCACGGCTACGACACCGCCGACCGCCTCACCGACACCGGCTACGTGTACGACGCCTTCGGCCGCACCACCGCCCTGCCGAAGGGCACCCAGGTCGGCTACTACACCAACGACCTGGTCCGCACCGAGACCCTCGGCGACACCCGCAGGACCTGGGACCTGGACGCCTCCGGCCGCCTCGCGGTCGGCACCACGGAGACCAAGGGCACCGACGGCACCTGGACCGTCACCGAGCAGGAGACCAAGCACTTCGACGGCGGCAACGACAGCGCCTCCTGGTCCAAGGACGCGGCCGGCAAGCTGACCCGCGACGTCCTGGACCTGACCGGCCAGCTCACGGCCGCCACCGGCACCGACGGCGGCGCGATCCTGCTGCTGACCAACCTGCACGGCGACGTGTCCGTCCAGATGTCCCCGGACGGCCTGGAGGACCTCGCGGTCTACCACTACGACGAGTACGGCAACACCGTCGACTCCACCGGCTCGACCGCGTACGGCTGGCTCGGCGGGGCGCAGCGCGAGGCCGACGGCCTCTCCGGCCTCACCCTGATGGGCGTGCGCCTGTACGACTCGACCACCGGCCGCTTCCTGCAGACCGACCCGGTCCTGGAGGGCTCGCCGAACGCCTACGGCTACCCGGTCGACCCGATCACCATGGACGACCTGACCGGTCTGAACTGGAAGAAGAAGTGGACGGCCTACTTCAGCCGGGCCGAGGGCAACACGATCGGTGCCCTGCTGTACGTCTCCGGCAAGATCGCCCAGGGCATCTCGAAGATCCTGCGCAGGCTCCCGCACATCGTCGCCCGGGCCGCCGGCTACGTCCTGTGGGCGCTGTCCTACCTGATGAAGAAGATCGGCAAGCAGTTCATCAAGGCGGCCAACAAGCGCGGCAGCCACGGTGTGATCTTCACCTTCGGGATCTGGCGCTCCAGCCACTGGTGGGTGCCGGACCGTCCGATCTACCGCGTGAACCCGCGGTACTGAGCCGGGAGGAGGCCTCTCCGACGACCAACTGATGCAGGACAGGTAAGGCCGGGCCCGGG
>NZ_JBIVVI010000486.1:0-6303 GCF_044757675.1 Kitasatospora sp. NPDC091257 | reverse complement strand
CTACGGGGTGAACGGCGGGGCACCGGTCAGGCGTGCGCTACCGGGAGCGCCCGGCCCTCGTGCCCGCCGTGCGGATCGCTCCGCGCAGCGGCCGGGCCCGGTCGCTCCACGGAGCGGCCGTTCCTGCTACTCCGCGGAGCGGAAGCGCGGGAAGGCGCCGCGGCCGGCGTACTCGGCGGCGTCGTCGAGGATCTCCTCGATGCGCAGCAGCTGGTTGTACTTGGCGACGCGCTCGGAGCGGGCCGGGGCACCGGTCTTGATCTGGCCGCAGTTGGTGGCGACGGCCAGGTCGGCGATGGTGACGTCCTCGGTCTCGCCGGAGCGGTGCGACATCATGCAGCGGTAGCCGTTGCGCTGGGCCAGCTCGACGGCGTCCAGGGTCTCGGTCAGCGAGCCGATCTGGTTCACCTTCACCAGCAGCGCGTTGGCGGTGCCGGTCTCGATGCCGCGGGCCAGGCGGGCCGGGTTGGTGACGAACAGGTCGTCGCCGACCAGCTGGACCTTGTCGCCCAGCTTGTCGGTCATGGCCTTCCAGCCGTCCCAGTCGGACTCGTCCAGCGGGTCCTCGATGGAGACCAGCGGGTAGGCGGCGACCAGCTCGGCGTAGTACTCGATGAGCTCGGCGGCGGTGAGGTCCTTGCCCTCGAACTGGTAGGCGCCGTCCTCGTAGAACTCGGAGGAGGCGACGTCCAGGGCCAGCGCGACGTCACGGCCGGGCACGTAGCCGGCCTTCTCGATGGCCTCGACGATGAGGTCCAGGGCCTCGCGGTTGGAGTCCAGGTTCGGGGCGAAGCCGCCCTCGTCACCCAGACCCGTGGACAGGCCGCGCTCCTTCAGCACGCCCTTGAGCGTGTGGTAGACCTCGACGCCCCAGCGGACGGCCTCGGAGAAGGACTCCGCGCCGATCGGGGCGATCATGAACTCCTGGATGTCGACGTTGGAGTCCGCGTGCGACCCACCGTTGAGGATGTTCATCATCGGGACCGGCAGGACGTGCGCGTTCGGGCCGCCCAGGTAGCGGAACAGCGGCAGGTCGCTGGCCTCGGAGGCGGCGTGCGCGACGGCCAGCGAGACGCCCAGGATGGCGTTGGCGCCGAGCGAGGACTTGTCCGGGGTGGCGTCCAGGTCCAGCATGGCCTGGTCGATCAGGCGCTGCTCGGTGGCGTCGTAGCCGACCAGCTCCGGGCCGATCTGCTCGATGACGGCCAGGACGGCCTTCTCGACGCCCTTGCCGAAGTAGCGGTTCTTGTCACCGTCACGCAGCTCCAGCGCCTCGAAGGCACCGGTGGAAGCACCCGACGGGACAGCGGCACGACCCGTGCTGCCGTCGTCGAGGCCGACCTCGACCTCGACCGTGGGGTTGCCGCGGGAGTCGAGGATCTCACGGGCTACGACGACATCGATGGACGGCACGAGGCATCTCCTTGCGGAAGCAGGGTCCGGTCTGACGGTGGTGCTGTCAGCAGGACGATTGCGGAGTCGTTACGACCAGAGCCTAACCGCCCGGGCTCCCGGGGCCACGTCCGCCTCGGTCCCGTCTCAGCGTGTGGCCCCACTACCCACCGGTAGTTCACCTGCTTGTCCCAGCTTGTCCCACCGGAGCGGGCGAATGCGGACGAAGGGGACCGGTAGGACCGGTCCCCTTCGGACGGCGGGGTGAGGCGGCGTCGGCGCCGGGCGCGGCGGGCGGGCCGGCGTCGAGCGAGCCGGCGTCGAGCGGGCCGGCGTCGAGCGGGCCGGCGTCGAGCGGGCCGGCTCAGCCGAGGTGCAGCACCTGGCCGGGCATGATCAGGTTCGGGTCGCCGCCGACCGTGCCGTGGTTCTGCTCGTACAGCGCGTGCCAGCCGCCGGACACGCCCTGGGCGGCGGCGATGGTCGACAGGGTGTCACCGGCGCGGACGGTGTAGTCGTGGCCGGTGGTCTGCGGGGCCGACTGCGCGGCCTGCGGGGCGTACTGCGGCTGGGCGGCGGCCTGGCCGGCGTACTGCTGGTAGACGCTCTGGTGGCTGGTCCAGTACCAGGCGCCGTTGCTCTGGTACCAGTACACCTTGGCGTCGGCGTCCCAGCCGGCCTTGCCGGAGAAGCCCGGGGTCTGCGGCTGCGCCTGCTGCTGCGGGGCGGCCTGCTGGACCGGCTGCGCGGCGGGCTTCGGGGTCTGCTTCTGGGCGGCGGGCTGCTGCGCGACCGGCTTCTCGGCCGGCTTGGCGGCGGGCTTCGGGGTCTGCTGCTTGGGGGCGGACTGCGGCTTGGCGTCCGAGGAGGTGTCGACCGCAGCCGGGGCGCCACCCTTGGTCAGACCGGCCTTCTGGGAGCAGACCGGCCAGGCGCCCGGGCCCTGCGAGGCCAGCACCTTCTCGGCGACCGAGATCTGCTGGGTCTTGCTGGCCTGGTTGGCCTGCGGCGCGTAGGCGGTGCCGCCGTACGCCTTCCAGGTGCTGGAGGTGAACTGGAGGCCGCCGTAGAAGCCGTTGCCGGTGTTGATGCTCCAGTTGCCACCGGCCTCGCACTGGGCGACGGCGTCCCAGGTGGAGGCGGGGGCGGCGGAGGCGCCGGTGGCGGTGAGGAGCGGCATCGCGAGTCCGACGCCGGCCACACCGGCGACGGCGATGGCCTTCTCGGCCTGGGTGCGACGACGGTGACGGCCAGTTCCAACGAACAGCATGAAGAGGTCCCTCTCCGCACGCCTGCGAGGTGAGCTGTCGGGTTCGGACCGGGAGGTGGCCCGGCCGCCGTACGCGGAAACGATTCCGCTCGGGCGGCTTCACCCCAAGCCGTGGGGAGACGGCAACAAACCTGGTTCCCCCGCCCCTGCCCAGGGTTCTGGTCGGTTTCCCGTGGCGCGGCGGGCAGGACTCGGCGTTCCGCGTACGAGGTCCGCAGCTGCGAACTCCAGGGAGAGTAGACAGATCATCAGACCAATCACAAGCTCATATCGTCGATATCACACAATAATTACGGCGCGTGTTCGATCGCCTACCAACGGCGGTGTTATGTCCGGATTGATGGGTGTTCACACCCCCGTCAGCAGGCGGTTCGCGACGTCCCGTCAGTGCGATCTCAGCACGTCGGAGGCGTGGCGGGAGTGTTCGGCGAGGCCTGCGGAGAGGCCTGCGAAGGAGCGTGCGGAGGGGTCCGCGGAGAGGCCTGCGGAGAGGCGTGCGGGGAACGGCTCTCCGGACTGAATTCCACCGGGAGTTCGCGCAGCCCACGCATGATCAGACCACCGCGCCACCGCAGGTCGTCCGCGTCTTCCGCGAGCCGGAGATCGGGCAGCCGGGAAAGCAGCGTGGTCAGCGCGGCACGACCCTCCAAGCGGGCGAGCGGAGCGCCGATGCAGTAGTGGATGCCGTGCCCGAAGCCCAGGTGGGGGTTGTCCGTCCGGGCCAGGTCCAGGGTGTTCTCGGCCGCGAACCGGGCCGGGTCGCGGTCCGCCGCGGCGAGCACCACCAGCACCGGGTCTCCGACCGGGATGTCCACCCCGCCGATGGCCAGCGGACGGGTCGCGAACCGCCAGGTCGCCATCTCCACCGGTCCGTCGTAGCGCAGGAGTTCCTCGATCCCGGTCTCCAGCAGCGCGCTCTCCCCGCGGGCCACCGACTCCTGCAGCAACCGGCGCTGCTCCGGATTGCGCAGCAGGGCGTACGTGCCGTTGCCGATCAGGTTCACGGTGGTCTCGAAACCCGCGAACAGGAGGATGAAGGCCATCGCCGCGGCCTCGTTCTCGGTCAGGTGCTCACCGTGGTCACTGGCCCGGATCAGGCCCGAGATCAGGTCGTCCCCGAGGTCCGCGCGCTTGCGGTGGATCAGCTCCAGCAGGTACGCCCGCATCCGCTTCACCGCCCGCCCCACGCCGCCGCGCCGGCCGCCGCCGTGGCCCGGCTTCGTGTGGCGCACCATCATCCCGGCCCAGTCCCGGAAGTCGTCCTGGTCCTCGGCCGGCACGCCCAGCATGTCGCAGATCGCGTAGATGGGGAGCGGGAAGGCGAACTCGTGGATCAGGTCCGCCGAACCGCGCTGCGCGAAGCCGTCGATCAGCCGGTCGGTGAGCTGCTGCACCCGCGGCTCGAACTCGGCCACCCGGCGCGGGGTGAACGCCTTCGACACCAGCCTGCGCAGCCGGGTGTGGTCCGGCGGGTCGATGTTCAGCAGGTGGGTCATCAGGTCCGCCTGCCGCTCCCCCGGGATGCCCACCCGGCCGGTGCGGTGCGCCTGCTCGCTGTGGTGCGCCGGGTTCTTCGACAGCCGGCTGTCCGCGAGCGCCTGCCGGGCGTCCGCGTACCGGGTCACCAGCCAGGCCTCCACCCCGCTCGGCAGCGTGGTGCGGTGCACCGGGGCGTGCTCGCGCAGCCAGGCGTAGGCGGGGTACGGGTCGGAGGCGAACTCCCAGGTGAACAGCTGCGGGGCGGTGGCGTCGGACGGCGTGGCGGCGGGCCGGGCGGAGTCGGGCTGAGCTGGCATGGACCGACCGTATCCGGTGCGACGGGCACGCCCGCTCCGGCGGGCCGCCGCTCCTCCCGCCGACGGTCCGCGGCCGTCCTGCCGATGCTCCGTGGACGGCCCATGGACGGCTCATGGACGGCCCGTTGACTGTCCGCGGACGGTCAATGGACAGCTCTTGGCCGACTCTTGGCCGCAGTGCGGGCGTGAGCCTGGTCACCTGCGGGGTAATCCCTGTTGCGGAGGGTCAGGACGTGCCTACGATCCTCCGCAGTACGCGTGGGCGCCGGTGCGGTGTCGCCCACAGGGAGGAGCAGGCCATGCGGGTCAGCGGGTCAGTCGTCGTCATCGCGGTCCTCGACGGCGGTTCGGGCGCGGGACTCGCCCGCCGGTTCGCCGCGGCCGGCGCCTCCGGAATGCTCATCGCCGACCAGTACGCCGGCATCGCCGAGGACCTCGCCGCCGAACTCGACCGGCCGGGCTGCCCCGTCGTCGGCGTCTGCGGCGACATCCGCCGCCCCAGCGACGTCGCCGCCCTCGTCGACACCGCCGAGAAGCACCTCGGACCGATCGACCTGTTCGCCGTGGCCGGCCCGGACGGCGAGCGGATCATCTCGCTGGCCGAGCTGCCCGACCACCTCGACCTGGAGCGGCTCGCCGAACTCGTCGTCCTCGTCGGCGAGGCCATCGGCGAACTCGTCCCGCCGCAGCGGTGCCCGGAGCACACCGCCACGGCGGCCTGAGCGCCTACTTCCCGTCGGGCTCCCCGGCCGAGTCCCCGTCGGGCTCTCCGTCGGGCTCTCCGTCGGGCTCTCCGTCCGGCTTGAGGCCTTCGGCCGCGCGCACCGCGTCCCGGTAACCGCGCGCGGCCGACCGCAGCGCCGCGTCCACGTCCACCCCGGCGTCGTGCGCCCGCTGCGCCACCGCGAGCAGCAGCCGGCCCGCCGAGTCGGCGGTCAGCTCGACCGGCAGCTCGTACGACTCGTCCGGCACCCCCGTGAAGCCGGCCCGGCGCACCCGGGACACCAGCTTCGCCGCGTACGCCAGCGCGGGCAGCCCGGCCGGCACGCCGTCCAGCACCGACTCGCGGTCCGCCTTCTCGGCCGCCTTCAGCTGCTCCCAGTTCGCCTCCACCTCGGCGGCGCCGCCGGCCTCGACGTCCCCGAACACGTGCGGGTGCCGGTACATCAGCTTCTCGACGATGTCCCCGGCCACGTCGTCGACGGTGAACGGCTCGGTCGGGTGCTCCTCGGCGATCCGGGAGTGGAAGAACACCTGCAGCAGGACGTCGCCCAACTCCTCGCGCAGCGCCTCCCGGTCCCCCTCCTCGATCGCCTCGACCAGCTCGTACGCCTCCTCGACCAGGTACTTCACCAGGCTCTCGTGCGTCTGCTCGGCGTCCCAGGGGCAGCCGCCCGGGGAGCGCAGCCGGTCCATCACCGTCACCAGGTCCAGCAGCCGCGACCCCGGCAGGTCGTACGAGCCGGGCAGCACCTCGATCTCCGGCACCTCGCCGGCGTGCTCCACCGCCAGTCTCGCCAGCGCGTCGGTCAGCCCCGGATCCCCGTCCGGACTGCCCAGCCACACCGTCGGCCCGGCCCCGGCGGGCTGCCCGGTCAGCAGCCGCGCCAACGCGGGCGCCGACCCGGCCGGCACGACCTCCACCACCACCCCGGCCTGCCGCACCGCCGCCACCTGCGGATGCCGCTCGTCCCCCACCAGCACCCGCCCCGCCGACCGCAACGCCTCCCACGCCGGCCACGCCAGCAGGCCGGGAGCCACCCGGTGGGTGGTGGTCAGCAGGATCAGCTTCGCGCCCGGAGTCTTCGTCGGCACAGCATTCGTCGTCACCCCCCGAACCTACCC
>NZ_JBIVVI010000485.1:0-6304 GCF_044757675.1 Kitasatospora sp. NPDC091257 | reverse complement strand
CTCTTCTCACTCGCATGGGGGGGGTTCTCTCCAGCTTCGTCGGACGACCGGGTACACCGGGACAACCGGTTCGCATGCGATCCGGAAGCGCGGCGCGGGAGGCGCACGCCCGGCGCGGGCCGGGGAATAGCGCTCGGGTGCGCACCGTTCCGCTACCGGCCACCGCCGCGAGACAATGGACGGCGGCCACGACCGGGCGGCGCGGCCCGGAGCAGATTCTTTCCCCCCACCCGAGACCCGGAGGTGTCCGTCCATGCCCGACTCCCCAGAGTCGTCCGAGCCCACCAGGCGCCTGCGTCCGGTGCAGTTGCTGTTCGAGCCGCAGTCCGCCGAACCCGAGCCGGAACGATTCTTCGACCTGGAGTCGATCGAGGACCCGGCGGAGCTGCTGCGCCGCTCCACGGAACTGGCCCTGGCCTTCCGGGCCGCCGCCGAGCGGGCCACGGACTTCCAGGCGGTCGCCGCCGCGCAGCTCGCCGACCCGCGCCGGTTCGACGCGCTGTCCGACGCCGAGGTCGCCCGGCGGGCGGACTGGACCCCGGACTACGCCGCCAAGATGATCGAGTACGGCCGCAGCCTGCTCCAGCCGCGCCGGCACGAGGACTGAGCCCCGCGCCCGTCCGCCGGACACGGGCCACTGGCATATGCGCGGCGGGGAAGGGTACGCCGTCCCCCGCCGCGCTGTCCGGCGAACCGTGCTTTCCGTCCCGGCGCGGGCGGGCACCGCGCAGGCTGCTCCCCGTGGAGATCTGGACACAGCAGTCGGTGACGCAGCAGTCGGTGACGTACCCGTCGGCGACATACCCGTCGGTGATGCACCCGTCGGTGGAGTACGTCGGCGCGGCCGGCGAGGCCTGGCTCGCCTCCGCCAGCGAGTACCCGCGCAGCATGCGCGCCCTGTGGGAGAGCCGCCCCTGGGCGCCGTCGGTGCTGCCCTGCGGGCGCGCCTTCGACGTGATCAGCATGCCGGCGCTGTTCGGCCGCCGGGTGCTGGACGAGCTGTGGGCCTCCGGACCGGGCTGCGGGCCGGTGGCCGTCCACCGGGGGCGGATGCTGCTGTTCGTCCAGCCGGGCGCCGCGCCCCGGCTGCGCCGGCTGCTGGCCTGGGAGGAGTGGGCCCGGGACGTGCCGCCGCTGCTGTGCCACGGCAGGGGCGACGCGGTGACCGTGCCGCCCCTGCAGCGGATGGTGAACAGCCCGGACTCCCCCGGGCAGGGCGCCGGCCGGTGGATCGTCGCACCCGAACAGCGCAGTCCCCGGCTGCCCGGCGCCGCGGTGGTGCTCTGGGCCTGCGTGCGGGCGGCGCGCGAGCCGGTTCCCACCGGGGCGCCCGTCGTGACCGGAGGGTGAACGCGGGGCGGCCGGTATTCGATTTTGGCTCGGCCGCACGGCGCTGCTACAGTCTTCTCTGTCAGCAGGCGCCGCTAGCTCAGTTGGTTAGAGCAGCTGACTCTTAATCAGCGGGTCCGGGGTTCGAGTCCCTGGCGGCGCACAGACGGTCGGAAGGCCCTTCGCGAGAGCGAAGGGCCTTCCGGCGTTTCCGGCCCGAAGGCCCGAGGCCCCGGGCGACCGGGCCGCCCGCGCCGGAGCGGACGGCCCGACCCGGGCTCAGCGGCCGCGCAGCGCGCGGTAGCGGGCGACCAGCTCGGCGGTGGAGCTGTCCAGCTGCTCGGCGCCCTCGCCGGTGAGCAGCACCGGCTCGATCCGCTTGGCGAGCACCTTGCCCAGCTCGACGCCCCACTGGTCGAAGGAGTCGATGTTCCAGATCGCGCCCTGGACGAACACCTTGTGCTCGTAGAGCGCGACCAGCTGGCCGAGCACCGAGGGGGTCAGCTCGCCGGCCAGGATGGTGGTGGTCGGGTGGTTGCCCTTGAAGGTCTTGTGCGGGACGAGATCGGCGGGCACGCCCTCGGCCGCGACCTCCTCCGGGGTCCTGCCGAAGGCCAGCGCCTGGGTCTGGGCGAAGAAGTTGGCCAGCAGCAGGTCGTGCTGGGCGACCAGGCCGGGGGGCAGGTCGGCGACCGGCTTGGCGAAGCCGATGAAGTCGGCCGGGATGACCTTGGTGCCCTGGTGCAGCAGCTGGTAGTAGGCGTGCTGGCCGTTGGTGCCGGGAGTGCCCCAGACCACCGGGCCGGTCTGCCAGTCCACCGGGGTGCCGTCGCGGGTCACCGACTTGCCGTTGGACTCCATGTCCAGCTGCTGGAGGTAGGCGGTGAACTTGGACAGGTAGTGCGAGTAGGGCAGCACCGCGTGCGCCTGGGCGTCGAAGAACGCGCCGTACCAGACGCCGAGCAGGCCGAGCAGCAGCGGGACGTTCTGCTCGGGCGGGGCGGTGCGGAAGTGCTCGTCGACCAGGTGGAAGCCGTCCAGCATCTCGCGGAAGGCGTCCGGGCCGATGGCGATCATCAGCGACAGGCCGATCGCCGAGTCGTAGGAGTAGCGGCCGCCCACCCAGTCCCAGAACTCGAACATGTTGGCGGTGTCGATGCCGAAGTCCTGCACGCCCCGGGCGTTGGTGGACAGCGCGACGAAGTGCTTGGCCACCGCGTCGGTGTCGGCGCGCAGCCCGGTGAGCAGCCAGTTGCGGGCGGAGACCGCGTTGGTGATGGTCTCGATGGTGGTGAAGGTCTTCGAGGCGACGATGAACAGCGTCTCGGCCGGGTCGAGGTCGCGGACCGCCTCGTGCAGGTCGGCACCGTCGACGTTGGAGACGAAGCGGACGTCGAGGTCGCGCTTGGCGTAGGAGCGGAGCACCTCGTAGGCCATCGCCGGGCCGAGGTCGGAGCCGCCGATGCCGATGTTGACGACGGCGCGGATCGGCTTGCCGGTGTGGCCCTTCCACTCGCCGCTGCGGACCCGCTCGGCGAAGGCGGCCATCTTGTCGAGGACGGCGTGCACCTCGGGCACCACGTTCTCGCCGTCGACCTCGATCACGGCGCCGCGCGGGGCGCGCAGCGCGGTGTGCAGGACGGCGCGGTGCTCGGTGTTGTTGATCTTCTCGCCGCGGAACATGGCGTCCCGCAGCTCGGCGACGCCGGTGGCGGCGGCCAGCTCGCGCAGCAGCTCCAGCGTCTCGTCGGTGACCAGGTGCTTGGCGTAGTCCACGTGCAGGTCGCCGACCCGGAGGGTGTGGCGGCGGCCGCGCTCGGGGTCGGCGGCGAACAGCTCACGCAGGTGGGTGTCGCCCAGCTCGGCCCGGTGCTTGGCCAGGGCGGCCCACTGCGGGGTCCGGTCCAGCGGGGTGCGGGCGTCGGCGCGGGTCTCCGACATCGGTGGGTCCTCGATTCATCTGGGTGCAGAAACCGGCAGGGCCAGGCGTGAGGGTTCGCCGAGGTCGTGCGGGTACTGGTGGTGCGCCGACTCCGTTGACGGCCTGCCCGGGTTCAGCCTATGCAACCCCGGGGCCGGTCGCGCACATTCCGCCCCGCGGGCGCGGACGGTGCGCCCGCGGGGAGCGGACGCCCCGTCATTTCCGTTCGGAGCGCAGGTCGAGTCCGCGCAGCACCTGGTCGACCAGCTCCGGATCGGCGCCGAGCTCACTGCGGGCGGCGAGCATCTCGCGGCGGGAGGCGGCGATCATCTCCTGCTCGACGTCCCGGGCGGCGCGCCACTGGGCCATCCGCAGCTTGGCCTCGGCGGCCTCCTCCTCGGCGTAGTTCTCCGGGCAGAGCCGGGCCAGCCGGTCGTGCTGACGATCCCGCAGGCGGTCGGCGACCTCGGCGGGCAGCCGGTCCTGCTCCTCCAGCTCGCCGAGCCGGCTGAGCCCGGCCTTGGCGGCCCGCCACCAGAGCTGGCGCACGGCCTGCTCGTGCTTGTCCTGGTCGATGTCCAGCTCGAACCGCTTGGCCAGCCAGGGCAGGGTGAGGCCCTGCACCAGCAGGGTGAAGAGCACCACGCTGAAGGCGATGAAGACCAGCCGGCCGCGCTCGGGGAAGTTCTCGCCGGAGTGCAGGGTGAGCGGGATGGCGAGCGCCAGGGCGACGGTGGCCACCCCGCGCATGCCGGACCACCAGAGGATCACGCTCTCCTTCCAGCTGAACGGCGTGTCCTCGTCGTCGCCGGAGCGCAGCTTCTTCGACAGCCAGCCGGCCGGCAGCAGCCAGAGCAGCCGGACCAGGACGACCACGGCGATGACCACGGCGGCGTCGCCGAGGAATCCGGTCCAGCCGCGGCCGGCCTCCTTGAGCACGGTGGCCAGCTCCAGGCCGATCAGGCCGAAGGCGACGCCGGTGATCAGGATCTCGACCACCTCCCAGAAGGCGTTGCCGACCAGCCGGTAGGAGACGGCGTCCGCGTCGGAGGCCCGCTCGGCGAGGTAGAGCGCGCAGACCACGACGGCGAGCACGCCGGAGCCGTGGATCTCCTCGGCCAGGGTGTAGGCGGCGAAGGGCACCAGCAGGTTGAGCGCGACCTGCTGGGTCGGGTCGTCCAGGCGCTCGGCGAGCCGGGTGTTGACCCAGCCGAGCGCGACGCCGACCACCACGGCCAGCACCGCGGACAGCACGAAGCGCAGCACCGCGTCGCCGGCCGAGAAGTCGCCGCTGACCATGGCCTCGATGGACAGCGAGTAGATGACGATCGCGGTGACGTCGTTGAACAGCCCCTCGCTCTCCAGGATCGCCACCAGGCGGCGGGGCAGCCCGACGCTCCCGGCCACCGCGACGGCGGCGACCGGGTCGGGCGGGGAGACCAGCGCGCCGACCGCGATGGCGGCGGCCAGCGGCAGGGTGGGCAGCAGCCAGTGCACGGTGCCGGCCACGGCGACCGTGGTGACCGCCACCAGGGCGACCGCCAGCAGCAGGATCGAGCGGGCGTTGGCCTTGAAGTAGCGCACCGAGGAGCGCCGGGCCACCGCGAAGATCAGCGGCGGCAGGACCAGCGGCAGGATCAGCTCGGGCTCGATGGTGACGTCCGGGATCTGCGGGACCAGCGCCATGACGATGCCGAGCAGGGTCATCAGCACCGGTTGCGGCACGCCGATCCTCCGACCGAGCGGCATGGTCACCACGGAGGCGAGCAGCACCAGGAAGAACAGGGGCAGCTGGCCCACGGGGAGGTTCCTCTCGACGACGGACGGCTGAGCGCCGCCCAGGATAAATCTGACAATGCGCCCATCGGTGTCGACACGCTGAACAATGACTTGACCTCAAGCACACTTCAGGTCGGATGATCGTCGACATCGGAGGGATCGAGAAGGGGCGGGAACAGCATGAAAGCGGTCACCGTGACGGGGAACGGCGGTCCGGAGGTCCTGCGGGTCGCCGAGGTGCCCGACCCGCGGCCCGGGCCGGGCGAGGTGCGGGTACGGGTGTACGCCGCCGGCGTGCAGCCGGTGGACCTCGCGATCCGCGAGGGGTTCCGCCCGCCGGGACTGGCGGTCGAGCCGCCGTTCGTCCTCGGCAACGAGTTCGCCGGGGTGGTGGACGCCCTCGGCCCGGACGCCGGGCACTGGCGGGTCGGGGACGAGGTGCTGGGCTTCCGGGTCCTGGGCGGCCAGGCCGACCTGGTCACGGTGGACGCCGACCGGCTGGTGGCCAAGCCCGCCGGGATGCCGTGGGAGCAGGCCGGCTCCCTCTCCGCCTCCGGCCAGACCGCGCACGTGGCGCTCACCGGGCTCGGCGTCGGCCCCGGTGACACCCTGCTGGTGCACGGCGCCGCGGGCGGGGTCGGCACGGTCGCCGTCCAGCTGGCCCGGGCCTGGGGCGCCACGGTGATCGGCACCGCGAGCGAGCGCAACCACGGCTACCTGCGGGAGCTGGGCGCGGTGCCGGTCACCTACGGCGAGGGGCTGGTCGAGCGGGTCCGGGCGGTGGCACCGCAGGGGGTGACCGCGGCCTTCGACGCCGCCGGGCGGGGCGCCCTGGAGGCCTCCGTCGAACTGGTCGCCGACCGGACCCGGATCGGCACCGTGGTCGACTACCCCGGCGCCGAGCGACTGGGCGTCCGGGGGCTGCGGGGCGAGCGGACGGCCGGAAGGCTGGCCGAGCTGGTCGAGCTCTGGGAGGCCGGCGGGCTGCGGCTGGAGATCGCGGAGTCGTTCCCGATCGAGCGGGTCGCCCAGGCCCACAAGCTGGTCGGAGCCGGGCACGTCCGGGGCAAGGTGGTGCTGACCATGTGAACGCGCCCGGCTCCCCGCCCCGGGCCGATTGTGAGTTTCGGCTGCTGACCAGGTAATGTTCTCCACGTCAGCAGGCGCCGCTAGCTCAGTTGGTTAGAGCAGCTGACTCTTAATCAGCGGGTCCGGGGTTCGAGTCCCTGGCGGCGCACAGACAGCCGGAAGGCCCTTCGCGAGAGCGTCCTGGAG
>NZ_JBIVVI010000484.1:0-6310 GCF_044757675.1 Kitasatospora sp. NPDC091257 | reverse complement strand
GCCGGCACCGAAGCCGCCGCGGTCACGGTTGAAGCCACCGCGGTCGGACTGCGGACGGCCGCCGGAGCGGTGGTCGTCGCGGAGATCACGTACGTCTACGAGGGCGAGTTGTCCGCGGCCCGGTGCGCGGACCTCGAGACCGACACTGCCGTGCGGCTCGTCGACCCGCGTGACCTGGACGACGCCCTGCCCCCGGCGTGGTCACGCCGCCTGCTGGCCGCCCTGCACGCCCGCGTGGAAGGGACCACGACCGAGCTCGCCGACGGCAGGCCCTGCCGTCCCGGTGTTCTCGATCGCCACCGCGTCCTGGCGGGCCGCAGCGCCGGCACGGAGGGCCAGTGGATGCCCGACTACACGTGGGACGGGGCGACCGGACGGGTCCGGGGGTGGATCTTCGGCCCCGACGGCCGGGTCATGCTGCTCCACGACCCGGCCACCGGCCGCACCGACCTGCCCGGTGGAGCGGGAGGGGACGATCCGGCGATGGCGCTGGGAGCGGTCGCCGCGACCACCGCCCACGTGACGCTCGCCCCGGACCGTGAGGTTGTCGGACACCACGTGAGCGGCGGCGAGGCGACGGCCAGCGTGGCCGCGCGGCTGAGGATCGTCGGCCCGCTGGTCCCGGTACCGTGCGCACCGCTGCCCGTGCGGCTGTTGGCCACCCCTGAACAGGCCCTGGAGCTGGCGCCGCACGCGGCCTTGACCCGCTCCGAGGTCGAGGACGTGATGCACCTGGCCCACTCGGAGTTCCAGCTCCCCGTGGCCGACCGCCGCCCGGTCACCGAGGTCCCGGCCACCGGCGGTGTCCTGTGAGGCCTATCGCCGTCCGCGGCCGCTGCCGGCCCCCACAGGACGCCCCGCACCGCCGCCCTGACAGCCAGGATCCCGGCCCGCTGCCGGCCGCACCCCTGCCCACCGATTCCGCCCTGCCCGCACCCAGCACGCCAGCACCCACTGCTTGCGGAGGCCGACCGTGACGGCGACCCTTCGACCCGATCAGATCGAGGCCGCCGAGGCGATCGTGGCAACACTGGAACGCGAGGACCGCACGATCCTGACGAAGGCATGCGGAAGCGGAAAGACCCGCACCAGCGGCGAGATCAGCAGGCGCCTGCCGCACCGCACGCAATTACGGACCTTCCCGAGCCTGGCACTCATCGCGCAGACCGCCGCCGAGCTTGTCGGCGCTTTCGGCCGCGCCAGCCTCGGCCGAGTCGTCGCCGTGTGCTCCGACCAGAAGGTCCTGGCCCGGTACCGGGGCCAGCTGGACGATCTCGGGGCCGTCGTCACTTCCGACCCGGCCGCTCTCGCGGCGATCGTCGCCGAGCCGTCCGCCCGGGTCACCGTCTTCTGCACGCTGCAGAGCCTGGGCGTGCTGATCATCGCGCACGCCCACCACGGCCTTCCCCCCTGGGACCTGCTGCTGATCGACGAGGCACACCGCACCGTCGGCCTGGAAAACCGTACGTGGGCCGCCGTTCACGACGAGGCACGGATCCCCGCCCTCAAGCGGGTCAGCATGACGGCAACGATGAAGATCATCACAGGAGACGCGGCAGAGGGCCGGGACGACATCCTGAGCATGCACAACCCCAAGGTGTTCGGACCGGTCGGCTACCGGCTCTCCTATGCCAGGGCGGTGGAGCTCAGGATCGTCGCACCGTACCGGCTGGTCGTCCCCGTGATCACCGACGAGGCCGTGCGCGAGGCGGCCACCGCGGTGGACAACCCCACCTACTACAGGGCCGGCGCCGCCGCGGTGACAGCGCAGGTGCTCGCCACCCAGATCGCCCTGCTGCGCGCCGCCCATCAGGCCGGCGCCCGCCGCATGGTCACCTACCACCGCACGATCGCCGACGCACGGTGGTTCGCCACCACCCTCCCGCTGGCCACCGAGCACCTGGACCCCGCAGAACGCCCCGCCGCGGTGTGGGCCGGCCACATCTCCGGTACGCAGTCCGTCGCCCACCGCGAGCGGGTGCTGGACCGGCTGCGTTCGAGCGACCCCGGGCTGGTCGTCGTCGCGAACGCCGCGCTCCTGACCGAGGGCGTCAACGTCCCGAACATCGACTCGATCGCCCTGCTGTCCCCGCGCGGCGAGATCGACTCCATCCAGGCCATCGGCCGCGCCGGCCGCCTGCCCGACCCCACTGTCGACAAGACCGCCCTGGTCTTCGCCCCGGCGATCCTGGGCGCCAACGAGGACCCGGTCCGGGCGCTGCGCGGATCGGCGTTCGCCGCGGCCTACGGAGTCGTCCGGGCGCTCGCCGCGCACGACGACGAACTGGCTGGCCGCCTCGATCGCGCGCGCCGCTCGATGGGTGCCGCCGCCTACGGCGGCCGCTACGCCGGGCCGCACGACCTACCGGACTGGCTGTCGATCTCCGGGATCGACGTCCCTGCGGAATTCGCATCCGCCATCTCCGTCCAGGTCGTCCGGGCGGCGACCTCCCCGTGGGAGGAGTTCATCGGCGCGGCCACGGCGTTCGCCACCGACCACGGACATCTGCGCATCCCGACGCAGTGGGTGACACCGGACGGTCTCAAGCTCGGCCGGCAGATGGACTACCAGCGAGCGCGCCACCACCAAGGGCTGATGAACGCGCAGGAGATCGCCCAGCTCGAGGCGATCGGGGTCGTCTGGAACGAACGCAACCGCTTCTGGCAGACTTTCGTGGCCGACCTCAAGGCGTTCCGTGACGAGTTCGGACACCTGGACGTGCCGCAGGCGTACATGAACCCGGCAGGCCGTCCCCTCGGCACCCAGGTGCGCACGCAGCGCACCCAGCTCCACGAGCTGCCACCAGAACGCCGAGCGGAACTCACCGCCCTCGGGTTCGTCGCCAACCGGCTCGAACGCCGGTGGGAGCAGCACTTCACGGCCTGGCGCGCCTACCAGAAAGCACACGGAACGCCGGTGGTGCCCCGGCACTTCGTCACCGATGACGGCCTCCCGCTCGGCAGCTGGCGGATCATCCAGCTGGAGCAGCTGCGCGCCGGCACTCTGGACCCCGCCCGGCGGAAGAAGATCACCGACCACGGCCTGCACCTGAACAGCGACGAGTTCCGTCACCACCGCAACGTGCAAGCGCTGCGCGCGTTCCGCGCCGAGCACGGTCACGCCCGGGTGCCGTACGACTACGTCGCCGCCGACGGTTTCAGGTTCGGTGAATGGGTCGCTCGCCAGCAGCGGGCGCTGCGGGACGGCACCCTCACCCTGACGAAGGCGCGCGAACTGACCGAGCTCGGGCTGCGCCCCTCCGCGCGCAAGAGATCCGCCCGGTGATCGAAGCCCCGTCCCCTCGACGCTTGCCCGCCGTCCCTGATCCCGATCCGGCAGCGGCGCACACGCCGCAAGGCTGCTGTGACCGGCCACGCCCCGCAGACCACCCTTACCGCCCGCGGGGCCCTTCCGCACGTCGCCCGGCGCCGACGACGCCGGCATCCCAGCACCCGCGCCCGCCGTCGGGCGCCGACCCACCGCCGCCCCGTGCGGCCCGCACCCCCAAGGACCAGTCCGTGAGCCCCGTCGCACCCGCCCGTCCCGGAACGCTCGCTCCCGCGGCAGACCGCGCCCGGGCCGCCAGAGTGCCGGTGACCGGCCGTCACCCGGACGCCCACCACGGCGACCCGACACGCGAAGTCGACCGGCCGCTGGACGCGGCAGCGCAGAGCCGCGCTCCCAGGACCGGACCTGCCGCCGGGAGCCGCACCTCGGTGAGCAGTGTGGTGGATGCGGTCGGCCTGCCGGAGTTCGATGCGTCCGAGCGGTGTGTGCTGAATCTGGTCGCCCGCGGGCTGGCGCGTGAGGTGATGGCCCGGCGGCTGGGCGTGGGTGTCGAGCAGGTGGAGCGCGTCCTCGACCGGATGTGCGGGCGGGCCCGGCTGCCGCACGCCGCGGCCCTGGTCGCCCGGCACGTTCTGTCCCTCCGCACGGAGGGTGTGGCAGACCTCGTTCCCGGGCCGGGGAACGCCGGTGAGGAGCGGGTACGGCTGCTGCGGGTGGTGGCACGCGGGTTCAGCGTCGCGGATGCGGCCCGCCTGACGGGGACGGGGCAGGAGCCGGCTCTGCGGCTGGTGGCGGCTCTGCTGCGCGAGTGGGGCACGACGCTGGAGGGGGCTGTGGCGGCCCTGGTCAAGGCGGGGCGGATCAGGCGGGAGCACCTGGACGGTGAGCCGCCGCTCGCGGCCGGAGCGGGTGGCCGGCGGTTGCTGATCGGGCCGCGCCGGGACCTGGATGTGCACGCGCGGGCAGCGGTCCTGGGGGCGCGGCGCGCGGTGGTGGTCGTGCAGGAGGAGCATCTGGCGCGGCCCCTGACCCGGTGGGCCGGGCTGGTGCGGCCGGACGTCGTGACGGTGGGCGTGCACGGCCCGGGCGAGCGGGTCGACGGGCGGCGTCCCCCGGGCTGCCCGATCGTGCAGCGCCCTCAGGACCTGCTCGGTGAAGCCTCGACCGCGGGCAGGGTCCTGGTCGTGGCCACCCGGGACGGGGCCCAGATCGTCGCGGACGCGCACCGGATGGTCCCGATGCCGGTGTGGGACGTGCTGGTCGTGGAGGACGTGCTGGCCCTGGAGGCCGCCGCTCTCGAGGCGGACCTGCTGTCCGACGACCGGCTGCCGGCGCACCGCCGGCTGCTGTTGTCGACCGTCACCCGGATCAACACCGGAAGCCGGGCCCACAGCGCACGGGCGGGCACGCGCCTCGGCAGGCTGACCCGTCTGGCCCCGAGCACCGTGCGCGGCTACCGGTTGGAGATCACGCTGTCCGCCCCGCGCCGGCCCAGCAGCGGACCCGTCCTCCTGCGCGCGGCCGCCGACCGACTGCGGGAGGCCGCGCTGGAGCCCGCCGCCGGACGCGTCGGCGTCTGCTGCCCTGACGACCCCACCGCGCGCCGTCTCCTCACCGTCCTCGACGCCGCCGGCCGCGGCAGTACCGCCGCAGCGGACCCCGTCCGGGGCCTGCGCCTGAGTGCCCGCCAGACGCCGGACGAGCAGCACTCCGTGCTGCGGCACCTGCTCCGGGCCGCGCCCGTCGTCGTCGCCGCCCGCGACCCGCTGCCGGCCGGCACCCCGCTTGATGCGCTCATGGTGATGTCCGCCGCACGACGCCCGTGGAAGAGCCTCGCCGCACTCGAGCGGGCACTAGCCGAGCCCGGCCCCGACCTCCTCCTGATGGCCGCTCCCACCGACCACACCCCCAGCCCGCGCGGCGGCGCCGGCAGCGCGGCCGATGCCGCCGCCCTGGTCCGAGCCCTGGCCGCCCTGGACCCCGCTCTGCGCGGGGCCCTCGCCCGGTGGGACGGCGGCCCCGACGAGGCCTTCACCGCCGACGGCCCGCTCGCCTGGGTCACCGTGCGCGGCGACCTGCCCGACACCGCCCGCACCGCCCTCGCCGCCGAACTGCTCCGCGCCGACCGCCACCGCGCCCCCGGCAAGTCCTCCGGGCCCACCCGTCCCGCCCCGAGCCGCACCGCCCGTGCGCAGCCGGCCCGCCGCCCGCCCCTGGCCACACGACACACGCCGGACCTGGGTCGGATCCCGGGCACCCACCTGCACCGGCTGCGCACCGAGCAGCGTCTCGAGGTGGGCCACGTCGGCCTGGCGCTCGGACTGTCCACGATCGAGCTGAGCCGCATCGAGCGGGGAGGCGCGCTGCCGGATCCCGCGACCGCCGGGCGTCTGCTCGACCTGTACCGCGCGTACCGGCAGGACCGCGAGGAGATCCTCGCCCTGTACCGGCAGGCCCTCGATCCCGCGGGCGCGGAAGGGCTCGTCGACCGCGGCCGGTGGCGGGAGCGGCTGACGTGGGTGGCGAGCAGTGCCATCGGCGGGCGGGTCACGGCGTCCTGCGGCCTGCCCCCGATCGCCGGTCTGGGCCGGCGCCTCACCGTCCTGCTCGACAGCCGGCTCCTGGCCCAGAGCGCGGCCACGAGTGCGGGCCGCCAGGAGCTGGCCCGCCTGCAGGACCGGGCCGTGGTCCTCGTAGTGCCGTTCCAGGGGGTGGTCGCGCGTGCTGACATCGCCGAGTTCGTGTTCACCGACCCCGGCTCCCGGGCCGTGTACGCGAGCTGGGATTCCACCGGTGCCCGCTACCGCGTCGGACCGGCCGCCGCCGACGAGGTCGGCGCAGCCCTCGACGCCCTGCAGGCCCGTGCCCTGCGTGAGCGGCCCAGCAGCGACCTCCTGCAGGCGGCCGTGACCGGCGCCCTCCCACGAGGGCGCCGACCGGACCGCACCACCGCGACGACGGCGATGAACCCGATGACGGGATGGCGCCCTTGGGAGGACGAGGACCGCGATGACTGACAAC
>NZ_JBIVVI010000483.1:0-6322 GCF_044757675.1 Kitasatospora sp. NPDC091257 | reverse complement strand
CCCCTCCCCCAGCACGCAGACCGGCGCGTTCTCCGCCAGCAGCCGCTCCCACCGCCCGGGCGTGTCCGCCGGGTCCAGCGGGAGGTACGCCGCGCCCGACTTCGCCACCGCCAGCAGCGCCGTCAGCAACTCCGCCGGACGCGGGAGGCCCGCCAGACCGACCACCGCGCCCGGGCGGGCCCCGCGGGCGCCCAGGGCGCGCGCCAGCCGGTTGGCCGCGGCGTTCAACTCCCGGTAGCTGACGGTCTCCCCGTCCGTGAGCACCAGCGCCGGCGCGTCCGGCGTCCGGGCCGCCTGCGCCTCGACCGGACCCACCGCGGTGGTCGCCGGGTACCGCACCGTACGCCGGGGCAGTGCGGGCAGCTCGGGCGCCGCCGACAGCACCGCCTCGCGGACCGCACCCGGAGCCGCGCCTCGGACCGCCTCGCGCACCCCCGCCGCCGCCCCCGCTGCCGCCCCCGGCGCCATCACCTCCGGCACCATCACGCCGCGCCCAGCAGCTCGGCCCAGGCCTCGATCGCCGGGCGCTCCGCGAGCTGGACGAACGCCACCTCGGCGCCCGCCTCCTGCCAGCGCCCGGCCAGGGTCATCAGCCGGATGGAGTCCAGCCCCCAGTCGACCAGGTTCTCGTCCAGCGGGATCTCCGCCGGGTCCTCGCCGAGCAGATCGGCGACCTCGGCCCGGATCCGCTCCACCGTGAAGCCCACGCCCGTCACTTCCCGCTCACCCCTTCGAGTTCCGCGACAACCGCGACACCAGCGACGCCCGCGACACCCGCGACACCCGCGACACCCTGGACATCCGAAACGCCCGGGGCGGCCGGAGCCAGCGCCCCGAGCACGGCCTTCGCCGTGGTGACCGACCCGCAGCGCCCGGCCACCCAGGCCAGCGCGTCGCGGTGCTCCGCCGGGCCGAAGTCGGCGACCGCGTCGGCCACCACGAAGGCCTGCACGTCCCGCATCCAGGCGTCGCACGCGGTGGCCTGCACGCCGATGTGCGCGTACACGCCGGTGATCACCAGCTGGTCCCGCCCCTGCTCGCGCAGCAGCTGCTCCAACTCGGTGCGCACGAAGGCGCTGTACTTCCACTTGGTGAGCACCGTGTCCACCGGCTCCGGGGCCACGGCCTCGGCGATCGCGGTGGCCCGCGGGTCGTCCGGGATGCCCGGGCCCCAGAAGTCCTGCTGCAGCCCCCGCTCGGCCGGGCTCTGCCCGCCGAGCTGCGCCGAGTACACGACGGGGACGCCGGCGGCGCGCGCCTCCCCGGCCAACGCCGAGACGTTGTGCAGAAGTTCGGGCACCGGCCCGGCCTCGGCGTCGAAGGCGTCCAGGAAGTGGTTCTGCAGGTCGTGCACCAGCAGCACGGCGCGCGCCGGGTCCACCGTCCAGGAGACCCGGTTGGCGGGCAGCTCCTCGGCGGCGGGCATGGGATAGCGGGGAATGCGGGGCAGGCCCACGGTGGTGTTCCTTAGCTAGACGTAGCGGAGTGGGGAGAGTCAACGGGCGGTCGGCGGGCGGTCGGCGGGCGGTCGGCAGCCGATCCGCGGGCGCTCAGCGGCCGGTCGACGGGCGCTCAGCAGCCGGTCAGCGAAGCCGCGATCGCGGCGCGCAGGTCCTTCTTGCTGACCTTCCCGATCCCGGTGGCCGGGAAGGCGGCGACGAACTCGACCCGGTCCGGCACCTTGTACTCGGCGAGCCCGCGCTGCCGCACGAACCTCTTCAACTCGACGCTCTTCGGCGGGCTTTCGCGGTGCCCGGCACGCAGCACCACGTAGGCGCAGGTGCGCTCGCCCAGGTACGGGTCGGGCATCGACACCACCGCCGCGTCGTGCACCGCGGGGTGCGCGAGCAGGTGGTTCTCGATCTCCTCGGCGGCGACCTTCTCGCCGCCCCGGTTGATCTGGTCCTTGGCCCGGCCCTCGACCACCAGGTGGCCGGTCGGGGTGCGCCGGACCAGGTCCCCGGTGCGGTAGAACCCGTCCGCGGTGAAGGAGTCGGCGTTGTGCTCGGGCGCGTTCCAGTAGCCGCGGATGGTGTACGGCCCGCGGGTGAGCAGGTGGCCGGTGGCGCCGTCGGGCAGGTCCCGGTCCTGGTCGTCCACCACCCGGACCTCGTCGTCCGGCGAGATCGGCCGGCCCTGGGTGGTGGTGATCAGCTCCTCCGGGTCGTCCAGCCGGGTGTAGTTGACCAGTCCCTCGGCCATCCCGAACACCTGCTGGAGCGTGCAGCCCAGCACCGGCCGCACCCTCCGGGCCGCCTCCTCGCTGAACTTGGCGCCGCCGACCAGCAGCACCTCCAGGCTCTCGTACCCGCGGGCGCCGCGCTCGGCGGCGTCCAGCCAGAGCAGTGCGAGCGGCGGCACCAGCCCGGTGATGGTCACGCCCTCGCGCTCGATCAGCGGGAAGGCCGTCTCCGGGGCGGGCTGCGGGCAGAGCACCACCCGGCCGCCGGCGTACAGCGTGCCGAGCGAACCCGGCGAGCTGAGCGGGAAGTTGTGTGCGGCGGGCAGCACGCACAGGTACACGCTGTCCCGGTCCTGCCCGCAGAGCTCGACCGAGCCGCGCAGCGAGTAGATGTAGTCGTCGTGGGTGCGCGGGATCAGCTTCGGCACGCCGGTGCTGCCGCCGGAGAGCTGGAGGAAGGCGACGTCCCCGGGCCCGGGCTCCCCGCCGAAGGCCTCCGGTCCTGGACCGTCGCAGGGCACGTCCGTGAGCCGGACGTGCTCGCCCGGGTCCTCGCCGGCCACCAGCACCAGCCGCAGCGCGGGGTTCTCCGCCTGTACCCGGGTGGCGAGTTCGCGGTAGTCGTGACCGCCTTCGACGGCCGGCACCACATAGGCGACCGCCCCGGTGAAGGAGCAGAAGTACCCGATCTCGGCGTACCGGTGGGCAGGCAGCGCGAAGACCGGCAGTGCACCGATCCGGAACAGCGCGAAGACGACCTCGAAGAACTCGGCGGCGTTGGGCAGTTGGACCACCACCCGGTCCCCGGCCCGGATGCCTCGGGCGAGCAGCCCGGCGGCCATCCGGTCGGCCCGGAGGTCGAGTTCGGCGTACGTCCAGCGCCGCTCGGCGGCCGCCACCGAGTGACCGCCCGGGTCGACGACGGCGATGCGCCCGCCGTGCGCGGCGGCGCGTTCGCGCAGCATCCGCCCGAAGGTCTCGCCGCGCCAGTACCCGGCGTCCCGGTAGCGCTCGGCGAACTCGGCGGGGTACGGGGTGAAGCCCGCCCGAGCGGTCTCCAGCGGCGTCACCGGGCCACCCCCGCGGCGTCCAGGAAGGTGCGGAACTTGGCGCTGGTCTCGGCGAGTTCGGCCTCCGGCCGGGACTGCTCGACCACGCCCGCGCCGGCGTACACCCGCAGCGTCCGCTCCTGCGCCTCGGCGCAGCGGATGGTGACCACCCACTCGCCGTCGCCGGTCGCGTCCTCCCAGCCGACCATGCCGGTGTAGAGGCCGCGTTCGAAGGGCTCGACCTCGCCGATCACCCGGCGTGCGACGTCGGTCGGCGTGCCGCAGACCGCCGGGGTGGGGTGCAGTGCGCAGGCCAGTTCCAGGGCGGAGACCGCGGGGTCGGCCAGCTCGCCGCGGATCGTGGTGGCCAGGTGCCACATCGCGGCCGTCCGTACCAGGGTGGGACGTTCGGGCACTTCGAGAGTGCGGCAGTACGGAGCCAGCGCCTCGCGGATGGCGTCCACCACGACGGCGTGCTCGTGCAGGTCCTTGGGCGACTCCAGCAGCGCGGCGGCGCGCCTGACGTCCTCGCCGAGGTCCTCGCTGCGCGGGACCGAGCCGGCCAGCGGGTTGGCCAGCACGGTCGTTCCCCGCCGGGAGAGCAGGAGTTCGGGGCTGGCGCCGATCAGGGTGCGGCCGCCGCCGGACGGGACGGCGAAGGTGTAACCGCCCGGGTCGCGCCGGGCCAGCCGCTGCAGGATGGCGGGCAGGTCGAGCGGCTCGGCGGCGCTCAGCTCCAGCGTCCGGGCCAGTACCACCTTGCTCAACTCCCCGCCGCGCAGCCGCTCGACGGCCGCCGCGACGCCGGCGCCGTACGCCTCCGGCGCGGGCACCGGGGCGATCCGCCAGTCGATCCGCTCGGCCGCCGGCGCGGGCAGCGCGATCAGCGGGTCGTCGCGCAGCGCCCCGGCGGTGCGGATCCGGGCGGGCACGGCGAGTTCGACCCGGCTGTCCCGGTCGAACGCCACCGCACCGACCACCAGCGGCCGTTCGACCCCGTCCCGGCCCGCCTCGGCCAGCGTCTCGGCGACCCGCACCGGCAGCGGCCGCCCGTCCTGGGGCACCCGGGCGTGCACGCCGGAGCCGAGCAGGGTGCGGGTCGGCGAGGCGAAGAACGCCTCGTCGGAGCCGGCCCGGTACTGGCCGAGCAGTCCGCTGGCCGCGCCGATGACGGCGTGGTCCGGGCCCTCGGCGAGGGCGGTCGCCGGGGCGTCGGGCCCGGCGGGTATCGGCCCGGCAGGGGCGTGGTGCACCGTGGTCACGGCGGTCTCTCCAGTCTGGGACGGTTCTACGGGGGACGAGGAGGAACGGGAGGGCGGCGAGGAGCAGGAGCGCGGGCGAGGAGGAGGGACGGGCGGGGCGCCGATCGGCACCGCCCTGCCCCGCTCAGGCGCGCAGGGTCGCGCCGCCGTCGACGTACAGGTCGTGCATGGTGATGTGCCGCGCCCGGTCGGAGGCCAGGAACACCACCGCCTCCGCGATGTCGGCGGGCGCGGCGATCCGCCCGAGCGGGATGCCGACCCGCCAGGCGCCCGGGTCGCCCTCGATCACCCGGCGTTCGGCCGCCTCGGCGTCCTCGCCCCACAGGGCGCGCTGCATCTCGGTGTCGGTCGAGCCTGGCGACACCACGTTGCACCGCACCCCGGACCGGGCGAGTTCCAGCCCCAGGCAGCGGGTGAACATGGTGGCCGCCGCCTTGGACGCCGCGTAGGCGGCCATCCCGGCCCGCGGCACCCCGGCGGCGTTGGACCCGACGGTCACGATCGCCCCGCGCCCGCGGTCCGCCATTCGACGGCCGACGGCCCGGCCGGTGTGGAAGACCCCGGTGGTGTTGACGGCGAAGGTGTCCGCCCAGTCCCCGTCGGAGAGTTCGACGACCGGTGCGGTGCGCAGGATTCCCGCGACGTTCACCAGCGTGCCGATCGGCCCGAGTTGGCGTTCGATCAACTCCACGGCGCCGTCCACGGCCTGGGCGTCGGACACGTCCAGCACGTACGGACGCACCGTCGGCAGCTCGGCCACCAGGGCGTCGAGCCCGCCACGGTTGCGGTCCACCGCCGCGACGACGGCTCCCTCGGCCACCAGCGCCCGCACCACGGCCGCGCCGATGCCCTGCCCGGCCCCGGTGACCATCGCGACGGCACCGGCGAATTCGGACTGTTGCTGCACAGGACATCCCCTCCGACCAGCAAGATTAGGCAAGCCTAACCTAACACAGCTGTTCGCCTGCATCGAGAGCCTGTACGAACGTCAACTCGCTCCCGCTGGTACCGCGGCGACCACTCCGCACCGCGAACGCGTCCCCGAACACGAGAAAGCCGCCCGCCCCCGGGCTGGGGGCGGGCGGCCTCTGCGCCTGCGGCCTCGATGTCCCGCGGCCTCGGCGTCTGCGACAGTGGCGCCGGTCGTGCCTGTGGTGCTGGTGGCCGTGGTCGCAGAATCCGGCGGGTCCCTACGGCAGGCGGCTCGCGAAGATCAGGTCGAAGCCGCGACAGCCCTCACCGTCGAGGTGTTCCGCGCGACGCAGGCCGGCGCGCAGGGCGACGCGCCGGGAGGCGAGGTTCTCCGGGCGGACACGGGCGATCAGGGGAAGGTCGGGGGCATGGGAGGACGCCCAGGCAGCGACGGTGGTGGCGGCCTCGGTCGCCACGCCACGACCCCAGGCGGCGGGAGCGAGGCGGTAGAAGAGGTTGAGGATCGGCAGACCCGCCAACGTCATCGGCTTGATGCCGCAGAAGCCCGGTACGGCCGGGGAGTCGTGCTCGCGGACCGTCCAGTAGCCGAAGCCGTGGCGCTCCCGGACCGCGTTCCAGCGGCCGTACAGCTCTTCGGCCTCGGTACGGGTCCCGAGGGCGTCCGAGGGGTTGTGGACGCAGGTGGCCGGGTCCCGGTGGACGGCGAGGACGGCGTCGATGTCGCCCTCGGCGGGGCGCAGCAGGGAAAGCCGTTCGGTCGTCGGGGCCTCGTGCCCGACCAGCGCGGGCTAACGCGGGACGGCGGGGGTGGTGGCTGCCTTCGCGGGACCCGAAGGGGCCTTCGCGGGAGCGGTGGGGGCCGTCGCCGGAGCGGTGGGGGCCGACGGTGCCGCACC
>NZ_JBIVVI010000482.1:0-6322 GCF_044757675.1 Kitasatospora sp. NPDC091257 | reverse complement strand
CGCCGTCTCCTCCGGAGACATGACGCGCCGTCACTACCGTGACGGAATGCTGCGGCGTCGCTCCGCGACGCCAGCTGGCTGGGGCGGCGTGGAGTCGGACGGCTCGACGCGGTGGGTGGTGGCGGTCACCGCCGGCCCGATTCTGATCTCTGTAATGCGAACCAGGTTCCTCGGGCGGATGGTTCGCTCAGAGCTGGCTCTGACCTGCTAGTTTCATGGGGACCGGCTTGGGCCGGGTGTTTCGTGGCTGCTGTGCGGCCTCATTCTAGCGTTCTCAGCGCCCTCCGGGCTCGTTCCGCCTCCGGCGGAACGAGCGGTCTGTGAGGGGCAGCCAGGCGATGCCGTTTCCTCTGCTGCAGAGGTTTTCGTGACCCTTGGTTAGGCTCAAGTCAGGTCTAAACCTTTCTCTTTGGTTTAGACCATGTTACTTGGCAACTAGAGAATGAGAGTTGGTCGGCCGATGTTATGTAACGGGATGTCGACGGCTTGCGGATACGCATGTGTAATGCCACTGAGGCAAGGTTTCGGCGATACAGAACTGATCGACCGGGCGGGTTCTGTATCGCACACGGCTGCCCGGCCGTGATGAACTCGTGGGCAGTTGCTTGGCGTTGAGGGCTGACGCGGGCCCAGCCAGTGGGTGCGCCTGGCCCAGGTTCCCGGCCGGGTTCGGGCGTCAGGTGTTGGGGGTCGTGTGGTGGGGCTCCGCCGGCGGGATGGTGAGATTGTGGTGGGTGAAGAGGGTGGTGAAGAACTGCTCGAGGAGGGGGCCAGCGTGGTGTCGGTTGCTGAGTTCGGTGGAGCTGAATCGGTAGACCTCGTAGCCGCGGAGCTTGAGGTCGCGGTCGCCGCGGACAGTGTCCTCGTACGCCTTGGCGGTCGCGTAGTGGTGGCGGCCGTCGACTTCCAGGACGGCGCGGTGGCCGCCCGGTAGGAGCATGAGGAAGTCCATACGGTGGTTCAGCAGGGCTTCGACGCCGCGCTGTTGGACGGTCTTGTGGTCCCAGTGCAGCCAGACCTCTGGGAGCAGGGCGGGTAGGGTCCAGGCGCGGGCGCCGTAGATGCGGTGATAGAGCCGGTAGAGGTCGCGCTGGGGAGAGACGTCCTCGCTGGGCATGGAGGCCAGCAGGCGGTTGTAGAGGTCCTTCTTGGCCTGCTCGGTGTCGTCGGTGCCGGTTTTCTCCTGCCACCACTGCTGCAGGTCGCACCAGCGGATGCCGTCCGGGCCGATGGGCCGGTCGTAGACGAGGACCTGGTCTATCCCCTGCAGGACTTCGAGATCGTTGTCGACGACGCTCAGGAAGCGGATGTCGGGCTTGGCAGTGGTGGCGAAGATCAGGGTCTTCGGCCGGCGGGCGGCGCCGGGGCCGGTGCGCAGGAGCTGGAAGTGTGGGTAGCCGTCGCGCTCGCCGGTCTGCTCGAGGCGGATTGCGGTCGGTGCCAGCGCCGTGTTGAGCGTCTCGACGAGGCGGACTTGGGCGCCAGCGTCCGGGAGGGTTGCCGGGTCGACCAGGGTTTCGAGGAAGCGGGTGAACCTGGCGGAGCCGGCCTCGAAGACCCCGAGCTGCTCGAACAGCTCCTCCGCCGACCAGTCCTCTCGGTTGCGGAACACGTGCTGGTGGATCCGGGCCCGCAGGCTCGTCGTCGACGATCCCGTCCACCGCGCCATCGGGTCGTCGTCCAGGTGCCAGAACCGTTCCAGTGCGCGCTCGAACCTGTCCTCGCGGTAGAGCAGCTCGTCGAGGTTGATCGCGGCGGCCAGCTCGCGCCGCACCCGGCCCGGGATCTCGATGACCGTTCCGGCGTCCCAGACGGCGTCCTCGAGGGCGAACCGCTCCTTCCCGCGGACGGACACCTGCGGGGAGTCAAGGAGGCGCTGCGCGGCCTGGCGGAGGCCGCCGTCGTCCGGGAGTGCCTTGAGGCAGGCTTCCAGGCGCTGGCTCTTCGAGCCTGTGTCTGCCGCGGGTATCGGTAGCCTGAGCTCGGGCCCCAGCTCGGTCAACTCCCGGTGGGTACAGGAATGGAGCCCCTGCACGACAGTGCTGACCGCTTCTCGCAGCTTCTTCGGATCCACCGCCACGGGCCGAGTGTGGCAGACCGCTCGGACAGCTGTCCCAGAAGCGGCGCAGCCGCCGTCCCGGCAGGCTCCGGGGTGCTGCACCGGAGCGCCGTTGCGCCGGCCTGGGCAGGTCGGCGCAGCGGGGGTACGCGGAGGGCGGCGTTCTGGCCTTCCCGGAAAGGGGCGGTGCAGCGGGGTGTGGGGCGCAGCGGCAGGGTGGGACGCGGTGGGGCGTTGGCGGGGATGGGCCCGTCTGTCCGGCCGGGACGTGCGGTGCTTGGTGGGGAAGATCGTCAAGCCGCTTGTGGCCGCAGCACCTAAATGATCTTGATTGCTTCGTCCCACACGTTGCCTCCGTCCGCCCAGGTCCACAGCCATTGGCGCAGTGACGGTGCGGCGTAGCACAGGCCGTCGTGGGGGTTTTCGCCCCAGTCGGGTTCCCAGCCGTCGGCGTCCCAGAGCAGGACGGGGTTGTCGATCGCGATCAACGAGACGTGCCACTGCATGCTGCAGCCGCCGCCTGTCAGGAAGAGCCATGACGTCGGCCGCCCGTACTTTGGCCCTCGCGTGTGGAGGGAGGTTGCGGGGCCAGTCCGGTCTGTGCCAGTACGGGACGCGGCGCGGTGTCAGCGAGGCGAGGCCTCCTTCCGGGCCGAATCCCCCGTCGCCGATCTCGGTGTAGATGCGTCGGAGCTGTGGCGGCAGCTCGTAGCCGAGTTGCCGCTCCACTTGCTCGACCTCGGCGTTCGTGAGCGGGGGAACGGCTGGTCCGGGAGACAGCCGTGGGGATCGCCTGTGGTTCCGGTGCCCCGCGCGAGGTCGTGCAGCCGTTCCAGGAGTGCGTCGTCGTCTGCAGCGGTGCGGCGGAGGGTACCGGTCACGGGGCGGAACTGTAGTGGGGTGGCTACCTGGGGCTCCGTAGTGCGGGTGGCCGTTCGGGGACTGCCATCAGTGCTTGAGGTGGTGGTGTTCAGGCGCCGAGGCCGATGTGGGAGACGTAGGTATAGGCGCCCCAGTCGGAGTCGAGGTCGGCGATGACGTCGTCCCAGATCTCCTCCAGCTTCGCCTCGTCGCCGTCGACCATGGCGTCGACGGCCTCGTCCCAGACGTAGCGGACCTGGATGGTGCGCAGGCGGAGGTTGTCGCGGCGGCGGGGCTGATCGACGAGGTCCTGGTTGACGGGGTGGATCTCGACTCGGGTGCCGCGGCCGGCGTTGTTGAGGTGCTGCTTGAAGCCGCCGGGGTTGGTGAGGACGTTGTGGGCGCGCAGGTTCCAGTATGCGGTGTCGATGGCTTCGAGATTGTGGGGGCGGGGGCGCTGGGTGCCGTGGGTCCAGGCGCGGATGGTGCGGGGGGTGGCGGTGATGCCGGCGTCGCTGAGGGCCTGGGTGCCGCCGGTGGTGGTGGTGAGATAGCGCATCCGGGCGAGCAGGCCACGGCGGGTGGTGGGCGGGGATTTGATGCCGCCTTCGATGATCATGCGCTCGAGGGCGTCTTCGAGGGCGCGGCCGAGGGCGATCTTGCCGTGGACGTTGCCGGGGTCCAGATGGGCGCCGTACTTGCCGAAGTTCTTCCATCCGTCGGTCGACACGTTCAGGCGGCCTTTCGGGTGCGCGGGAGGGTGTACTGGTCCTTGAGTTTCATCTGGGTGGTGAGGCGGCCCTCGGTGAACACGGTGCGCCAGTCGGTGCTGTCGCTGGTGGTGTGGAGTTCGTCGGTGCCGCGCAGGGCGACGATGATCAGGCCGTGGGTGTGGGCGCGGTGGGCCTTGTACCAGAGGTTGGCGAAGGCCTGGGAGCGGATGATGTGCATCCAGTCCGGTCGGCGCAGGTCCCGGTTGTGGGTGGATTCGCCGATGGTGGAGACGAACTTGGCGTAGATGGCCTTCACGTAGGCCTCGGTGACGGTGTCGGCGGTGGTGATGGCGTTCTCGCGGGCGATGGTCAGGACACGGCGGAACTTCTCCAGCAGGCTTTCGCTGGCGCCGGAGGTCCAGGCCTCGGTGATGTGCGGGGCCTCGCTCAGGCCGAGCTTGTGGCAGCGGATCAGCAGGCGGACGGTGGCGTCGTCGAGGAGAACGGGGCCGGTTTCGCGGCGGCCTCCGATGGGGTCGGGCAGGTGGGGGTGGTTCCAGGTGGGGCGCTTGGGCAAGAGGTAGATGCCGGAGCGTTTGGGGTCGAAGCCGCCGTCGGGCTGGTGCTGGAGGGCGCCGATCGGCAGGTGGGTCTTCAGGGCGGTGCAGTAGGCGGCGTTGGTGTCCAGGACATCGACCGCCACCGGGAGCAGCCGTCCCTTGCGCAGGTCGTCGAGCAGGGGGGCGTTCTCCCACTTGTGGCGGCCCTCCCAGATGTCGTCGGCGCCGTTGCGGGACTTCTTGCGCAGGAAGTCCAGCGTCTCGGGGTAGACGGTGTGTTCGTAGGTGGCGCCGACGCGGGTGGCGTCGAAGAGTTGCATCCCGTTCGGGATGGCCTTCTTCTCCAGGGCGGCGATCGCGGCCTCGGTTTCGCCGCCGTGTTCCTCCAGGGCCTGGTGGACGGCGCTGGCGATCATGTCGAGGTAGTAGCTGTAGTCCCGGTCCGAGTAGCTGTCGCCCAGGGCGGCGTCCGCCCGGGCACTGGGAGTGCGCTCCGCAGGCGTCCGGGTCGGGCGCAGCGGCTGGCTGTTGCCGGTCTTGAACGCGGCGGGGACGTCCAGGGCGGGGGTCTGCGCGGCTGGGGCAGGCGTGAGGAACGGGCCCTGGGCGTCATCGGCTCCCCCGGCGGTAGTGGTGCCGGGGAGCAGCGTGGCGGGCTCCCGGGGGCCTTCGGCGGCCACCGCGGGTGCCTCCTGGAGCGTCTGGGCAGCCGGACCGGAGGCGGGCGCGGCGGGGGCCGGCTGGGCCTGAGCGGACACGCCAGGATCGGTGGGCGCTTCCCGGGGCACCTCCGGTGCCGGGGCAGAGCGCGTGGTGGTCGGCGCGGCGGGTGCGACGGCGGCCGTGTCGTCGGGGGTGGGGTCGGTGAGGCGGGCGTGAGCCGGGTCGGAGGACAGGGTGAGGGTGGTCAGGGGGCCGAGGTCGCGTTCGGCGATTGCGAGACGGACACGGCCACTGCTGGTGCCGGGGGTGGTGTCGGGGGTGAGGGTGAGGGTGACGTCGGCGGCCAGGGCGCGGATCAGGTCGGGGTTGTCGGTGTCGAGGGCGGCAAGCACCGGAAGGTAGTGGGTACGGGCGAGGTGGGCCAGGGCCTGGCCTGCGTCGGCGAGGGCGGGCAGGCCGGACAGGGGCAGGCGGGGGTCGGGGGCGGTCTGGAGGCGGTCGACAACCACGAGTGCGAGGTCGGGGACGTCGGCGGCGGTGGTGGTGATCGCCTCGGCGTCCAGGCCGGTCCCGTCGTCGATCAGCAGCGGGGCCGCGGCGAGGAGGTCGGCGGTGCGGGCGACGGCCTCACGCTCGGTGTCGTCGAGGGTTTGGGCGCGCAGGCGGCGGTAGTCGACCGGGGTGTGGGCGGCGATCACGCGGGCGGCGATGTCGGCCCGGGTCAGCCCGGAGGCTGCGTACAGGACGGTGCGCCGCTGGTTGAGAGCGGTGACGCGGGCGGCGCTGATCGCCAGCAGGCTCGCCCCGGTGCCTGGGGCGCCGGCGACGAGGTAGAAACGGCCGGGCTGCAGACCGCCCAGAGCGGCATCGAGGGTGGTGATGCCGGTGGGCAGACCCATTGGCGGGGCGGGTTCGCCGTTCCCGGCCGCGGCGGTGCCGGTGGCGGGGAGCAAGGTGTCCAGAGCTTCCCCGAGCAGGGCGAGCCGGCGCCGTGGGGCCGGCGGCACCGCGGCGGCAGCGGGCTCGGGTGCGGGCGCAGCGGCAGTGGCTGACGGCCCGGCAGTCGGAACGGTCGGAGCGAGCGCGGCAGGCCCGACTGCCGGAGCAAGGGGGGCCTCGACAGAGTCGGTGGGGAGGTGAGACGCGACGGCCGGAGTCTGCGCGGCCACAGCCGCCGGGTACGCCAGTGCGGCGGGGGTCTCGGTGGTGGTGCTCGGCGGGGCGGGTGTGGCAGCGGCCGGGAGGGCCGGTGGCGGTGTCGCGGTGGCCGGGAAGAGGGCGGTGGCGCAGGCCAGGACGGCTACCGGCCGCTTGTGGCGCAGCAGCACCTGCGGGGTGCCGGCGGCGGCTTGGGCGACCAGGTCGCCCAGGACGGGGCGGGCCTCGGCGATGCCGAAGGCAGGCGAGTCGGCGGTGGGCAGGCCGGCTGTGGTGGCCAGGTGGGCGGAGACGAGCAGGGCCCGCTC
>NZ_JBIVVI010000481.1:0-6328 GCF_044757675.1 Kitasatospora sp. NPDC091257 | reverse complement strand
GGGTCTGCTCCGGCCAGGTCTGCTGCTGCGGGACGTCCTCGCGGTACCAGGCGATGTCCCCGCCGTCGGGGTCGTGGGCGAAGCCCGCCGCCACCGCCTCGGCCCGCTCCTTGGCCTCCTGGGCCTGGTCGGCGGCGGCCAGGTAGGCGCCCAGCTCGTCGATGGGCCGCTTGCCGAGCAGCTTGTCCCGGCCCTTGCCGACCGCCTCCAGGGTGGCGCCGAGCACGTTCTCCAGGGTGGCGAGCTTCACATCGACGTACTCGTCCACCTCGGGGCTCGGGCTGATCCGCTGCGGGCGGAACTCCTCGCCGTCGCCCTCGCCCTCGGACTCGGTCTCGAAGACGCTGGAGTCGCCGCGCAGCTTGGTGCGGCCGCGGCCGACCGCGCCGAGCGTCTTGGTCAGCACGACCTCGAAGTTGGCGAGCTTGCTGTCCACGTAGTCGTCGGCCTCGGCCCGCTTGGCGTCGACCTCGGCGCGCGCCTCGGCGAGGATCCGCTCGGCCTGGGCCTGGGCCTGGCGGACCACCTCGGTGTCCGAGATCAGCGAGCCGCGCTCGGCGTGCGCGCCCTGGATGATCCGCTCGGCCTCGGCCTGGGCACCCGCCACCACCTGCTCGTGGTCGGCCATCACCGACTGGGCCTGGGCGAGTTCGGCGGGCAGGGCCGACCTGAGGTTGTTGAGCAGGCCGATCAGCTCGGCCCGGTTCACCACGCAGGAGGCCGACATCGGCATCGAGCGGGCGTTCTCGACCGCCGCCACGATCTCGTCGACCTTGTTCTGCACGTCCACGGGGCTTCGTCTTTCCGTGTGCCGCCGACGGTCCGGCGGAGGCAGGCCCGACGCGGTGAACCTCACCGCGGGGCAGGAGTACAGACTGTACGGCCCCTGCCGGGCGGGGTCACAACGCCTGCGCCGAACCGGTCTGCCGCCCACGGGACAATCCATGACGAACCGGCAGAAGCGGACAGGCGGCGCCTACTGCTCGGCCTTGCGCTCCGCGATCCGCTCCACCAGTTGGCGGTGCACCGTCTCCGGCAGCAGGTGCGAGACGTCGCCGCCGTACGAGGCGACCTCCTTGACCAGCGTCGAGGAGAGGAAGCTGTACGTCGGCGAGGTCGGCACGAACAGCGTCTCCACCCCGGTCAGGCCGTGGTTCATCTGGGCCATCTGGAGCTCGTAGTCGAAGTCGCTGACCGCGCGCAGGCCCTTGATGATCGCGGGGATGTTGCGCTCCCGGCAGAAGTCCACCAGCAGGCCGTGGTGCGACTCGACCACCAGGTTCCCGAAGCCGGCGGTGACCTCCTCGATCAGGCCGATCCGCTCCTCGACGGTGAACATGCCCTGCTTGTTCCGGTTGATCAGGACCGCGACATGCACCACGTCGTACAGCTTCGAGGCCCGCCCGATGATGTCGAGGTGGCCGTTGGTGATCGGGTCGAACGACCCAGGACAGACGGCTCGGCGCATGGCGTGTGTGCTCCCTCGTGGGGTGACGGCTGCTGCGGGCCGCGGCCCGCTACTTCTGCTCACCGGCCGCGGCGGCGGCGCGACCGTACCAGAGCGTGCCCTCGCCGTAGCGGCGGGAGCGCAGTTCCTCGAAACCCCCGGGCCAGTCGAACCCACCGCCGCGGGTGCTGCGCTCCACGGTGACGAGTGCGTCGTCCGCGAGCCAGCCCCCGGCCAGGAGTGTGATCAGCATCTCGCGGACCTCCTCGTCCGTCACCACGTACGGCGGGTCGAGGAAGACCAGGTCGTACGGGCTCTGCGGGGGCGGTCCGGCGATCACCTTCTCCGCCCTGGCGGCCCGCACCTCGGCCCCGGGCAGGCCGATCGTCCGGACGTTCTCCCGGATCACCCGGGCCGCCTGGCCGTCCGCCTCGACCAGCAGGACGTGCTCGGCGCCGCGCGACAGCGCCTCCAGTCCGACCGCGCCCGATCCGCCGAACAGGTCCAGCATCCGGATCCCCTGCAGGGTGCCGCGCAGCGCCTCCAGGGTGGAGAACATCGCCTCGCGGGCCTTGTCGGAGGTCGGGCGGGTGCCCCGGCCGGGCGGTACGGCCAGTCGGCGGCCGCCGGCCGCCCCGGCGATCACGCGGGTCATGGTGGTGGGAGGTCCTTTCGTCGCTGCCCGACCACGCTATACGGCGCAGGCCCCGCCGGGCTTACCGGCGGGGCCTGCGGGGAGTACGGGTCAGCTCGCCTCGGAGCCCGCCGCCTGGGGCGGCAGGGCCGCGCCGAGCAGGGCCGGCGAGGCGTAGCGGGACCAGGACAGGCAGCCGTCGGGCGGGCAGAACTCGGGGCGGCGCGGGTCGTGCCCGAGCTCGCGCAGCTTGGTCCGGACGGAGTCGGGCGTGCGGCCGAACCGGGCGGCGATCCGGGCGATGGTCTCGCCGTCGTGGAAGCGCCGGACCAGTTCCTCCTCGTGCTGCGGCACCCAGGGGGCGCCGTGGCCGGGGTACAGCTCGCGCAGCACGTCGCGGTCGGGGATGGGCTCGGAGACGTCGGCGACGATCGCCAGCGCCCGCAGCGCGCGGTTGAGTGCGATCCGCAGCGAGGCGACGTCCTCGACCGGCAGGCGGAGCTTGCCCGAGGCGAGCGGTGCGGCGGCCGCCCCCTCGCGCCAGCCGGTCAGGGTGAGGGTGACCTCGCGGTCGTCGTCGCTGGCGAGTTCGATCCGGAAGACCTTGTCGCCCAGCGGGAGCTCGTTGAGATGACGGAATGCCATGGCATGACCCCCAAGTGTCGTGCCAGGTACGCACCTTGGAGGTGCGTCCTGAACAACTCCATTCTCTCCCGGGGGTCTGACAATCCGACCCTCGAAGGGCCGCTCAGCCCTTCTCCATGTAGGCCGCGCGGTCCTCGTCGAGCAGGCTCTCCAGCGCGGTGCGCAGCTCCGGGTGGGCGGCCAGGTCCGGGTCCTCGGCGACCAGCCGGGTGGCCTCGGTGCGGGCGGTGAGGATGACCTCCTCGTCCTCCAGCACCGAGAGCACCTTGAGCGAGGACTTCACCCCGGACTGGGCCTGGCCCAGCACGTCGCCCTCGCGGCGCTGTTCGAGGTCGATCCTGGACAGCTCGAAGCCGTCCAGGGTGCCCGCCACCGCGTCCAGCCGGGCCCGCGCGGCGCTGCCCCCGGGCATGTCGCTGACCAGCAGGCACAGGCCCGCCGCGCTGCCGCGGCCGACCCGGCCGCGCAGCTGGTGGAGCTGGGAGACGCCGAAGCGGTCGGCGTCCATGATGACCATCGCGGTGGAGTTGGGGACGTTGACGCCGACCTCGATCACCGTGGTGGCGACCAGCACGTCCACCTCGCCGGCCGTGAACCGGCGCATCACCTCGTCCTTGGCCTCGGGCGCGAGCCGGCCGTGCAGGATCTCCACCCGCAGGCCGCTCAACGGGCCCTTCGCCAGCTTCTCGGCCGTCTCCACCACCGAGAGCGGGGGCCGCCGTTCGTCGCTCGCCGCGCCCTCGTCGCCGCCCTCGTCGCCGACCTCCTCGAAGTCCTCCACGGCGGCCTTGCGGCGCTTCTTCCCCGGGCCCGCCGCCGGCTCCTCGTCCCCGATCCGGGGGCAGACCACGTACGCCTGGTGGCCCTTGGCGACCTCCTCGCGGACCCGCTCCCAGGCCCGGGTGAGGAAGTTGGGCTTCTCCAGCGCCGGGACGACATGGGTGGAGATCGGCGAGCGGCCGGCCGGCAGCTGGTCCAGGACGGAGGTCTCCAGGTCCCCGAAGACCGTCATCGCGACGGTGCGCGGGATCGGGGTGGCCGTCATCACCAGCAGGTGCGGCGGCTGATCGCCCTTGGCACGCAGCGCGTCCCGCTGCTCGACGCCGAAGCGGTGCTGCTCGTCCACCACGACCAGGCCGAGGTCCTGGAACAGCACCTTGTCCTCGATCAGCGCGTGGGTGCCGATGGCGATCCCGGCGTCCCCGCAGGCCATGTCGAGCAGCGCCTGCCGGCGGGCGGGGACGCCCATCGAGCCGGTCAGCAGCACCACCCGGGTGCCGAGGTCGGAGCCGCCGAGCATGCCGCCCTCGGCGAGGTCCCCCATCATCTCGACGATCGAGCGGTGGTGCTGCTGGGCGAGCACCTCGGTGGGCGCCAGCAGCACCGCCTGGCCGCCCGCGTCCACCACGGCGAGCATGGCGCGCAGCGCGACCAGGGTCTTCCCGGACCCGACCTCGCCCTGGAGCAGCCGGTGCATCGGGTGGTCGGTGGCGAGGTCGGCGGCGATCTCGGCGCAGACGGACCGCTGGCCCTCGGTGAGGGTGAACGGCAGCCGGGCGTCGAAGGCGTCCAGCAGGCCGCCCTCGCGCGCCCGGCGCGGCTTGGCGGGCAGGGCGGAGTCGGCGGCCCGGCGCTGCGCGAGGGCGACCTGGAGCACGAAGGCCTCGTCCCAGCGCAGCCGGCTCTGGGCGCGCTCGCGGTCGGCGTGGCCGCGCGGGCGGTGGATCAGTTCCAGCGCCTCGGGCAGCGGGATCAGGTCGTGCCGCTCGCGCAGTTCGGCGGGCAGCGGCTCGCCGACGTCGCCGAGGTGCTTGGTGAGCGCGGTCTCGATGCAGATCGACAGCTTCCAGCTGGGCATCTGCGCGCTGGCGCCGTACACCGGGATGAGCCGGCCGGCGAACTGCCGCGCGGCGTCCGACCCCGTGTCCTCGTCGAGCAGCTGGTAGTCCGGCGAGACCAGCTGGCGGGTCCGGTTGAAGACCCCGACCTTTCCGGCGAACAGGCCCTGGGCACCGGCCTTGAGCTCCTTCTGCCGCCAGCCCTGGTTGAAGAAGACCAGCGAGAGCCGGCTGCGGCCGTCGGTGACCACGACCTCCAGCCGGTCGCCCTTGCGGCCGCGGAACGGGATCAGGGTGACCTTCTCGATCCGGGCCAGCACCGTGACGTGCTCGTCGACCTCCAGCTCGTCCAGGCTGGTGAGCTGGCCGCGTTCGACGTAGCGGCGCGGGTAGTGGTGCAGCAGGTCCCCGACCGTGCGCAGCTTGAGACTGTCGGCGAGCACCTTCGCGGTGCGGTCGCCGACGAGCTTGGTCAGTGGTTCATCGAGAGCGCCCATCAGGCCCCTGTTTACACCAAGGGGCGGACAGAACGGCGGCTACTCCACCCCGATGAGCAGCGGCGCCGGTTCCTGCCCGCCGTGGAAGACCACCGCGTCCACCTCGGGCCGGCGGTGCCGCACGTGGGCGACCAGCCGCTCGGCGAGCGCCTCCTCGGTGCCCTCGCCGAGGATCAGGGTGACGAGTTCGCCGCCCGCCCCGAGCATCCGGTCCAGCACGCTCTCGCCGACCTCGGCCAGCCCGGCGCCGATCACCGCGACGTCGCCGTCGATCAGCCCGAGCACGTCCCCGGCCTGGCAGACCCCGGCCATCGTCCAGGACTCCCCCTCGGCGACGGCCAGTTCCGCGTACCGGGTGGCCCCGGCGGCGGAGGTCATGGCGACCACGTCCTCGTCGAAGCGGCGGCCGCCCTCGTGCACCGCGAGCGCCGCCAGTCCCTGCACCGGCGAGCGGGTGGGCAGGACGGCGATCCGCACCCCCTCCTCGCGCAGCTGGTCGGCGGCGGCGCCGGCGGCGGCCCGCAGCTCCGGGTCGTTCAGCAGCAGGACGACCTCGCGGGCGGCCGAGCGGCGCACCGCGGCGGCGAGTTCGGCGCTGGCCGGCGGGCGGTCCGGGTCGGCGTGCAGGACGACGGCGCCGGCCTGTTCGCAGAGCTCGGCCAGGCCCTCGCCGGAGACCACCGAGAGCACCGCCCGGGCCCGCTCCTCGCGCTCGCCGGGCTCGGCGACGGTGCCGGAGCGGGCGGCGGCCTCGGCGAAGTGGGTGATCCGGATCTGGTGCGGGCGCCCGGCCCCGACGCCGGCCTCCACGGCGGCGCCCGCGTCGTCCACGTGGACGTGCACGTTCCACAGGCCGTCGCCGCCGCCGACCACCAGCGAGTCGCCGAGCTCGCCGAGCCGCTCGCGCAGCGCGGGCAGCGCCTCGTCGGGGGCGTCCAGCAGGTAGATGACCTCGAAGGCGGGGTGGCCGGGGCCGGGCGGCCGCAGGTGCGTCTCGCAGCTCTCGACGGCCCGGACGTCCCCGCGGAGCGCGACCGGCCCCATCGGCTGCTGCCCGGCGACGGCGTCGGCGAGCGCGCCGAGGACGGCCACCAGGCCGCGCCCGCCGGCGTCCACGACCCCGTTCTCGGCCAGCACGGCGAGTTGCTCGGGGGTGTGCCGCAGTGCGTCCCGGGCGGCCCGGTGGGCGGTGTCGGCGACCTGCGCGAGCCCGTCCCCGGCCCGGACCGCCTCCCGGGCGGCGACCCGGGCGACGGTCAGCAGGGTC
>NZ_JBIVVI010000480.1:0-6331 GCF_044757675.1 Kitasatospora sp. NPDC091257 | reverse complement strand
CCCTCCGCCCACTCCGGGCGGGGGGCCTGCGGCGTTCCCGGGCCCGGCGCCGCCCGCCGTCGACCGCCGGGTGCGACCGGCGGCGGGCGGACCGGCCGGCGTCAGGGGCGGCGTACCTCTCCGGGAGGAGACGGCGGGGGCCGCCGTGCGCCCGCGGGTTGATCATGAAACAGACCTCGTGCCGACGGGGCGCGGCCGCCGCGCTCCTAGGCTCGTAGAGACCCCTGCCGGAGCACCGTTCCCGGTCAGGGCGGACGAGCCGGGGAACCATGACGACCTACCGATACACCGTGGCCGAGCTGCGCGGCCAGCTGCGCCAACTGCTCCTGAGCGGCGCCGCGATCGCCCTGGGGGTGGCCTTCCTGATCGCCTCCGTCAGCGGCAGCGGGGCGCTGGTGGACTCCTACAGCCAGACCGCGGCCGCCGAGGTCGGCCCCGGAGACATCCAGGTGACCAGGAAGGCCGCGGCCGGCGGGCTGGACGCGGCCGCCGCCGAGCAGGTGCGGCAGACCCCCGGGGTGGCCGCGGTGGCCCCGCGGCTGACCGGCAGGAGCGCCGTGCTGGCCGCCGACGGGCGGCCGCTCGACCGGACCGCCGCGGTCAGCGCCGTCGCCGAGGACCCGGCGCTGCGATGGCAGCTGCTCAAGGACGGCCGCTGGCCCGCCGGCCCCGGCGAGGTGCTGCTCGACACCGGGACCGCGCACCGGCTGGACGCCGCCGTGGGCGCCGAGGTCCACCTGACCCGGGCCGACGGCACCGCCGCCACCGCCCGGCTGGTCGGCACCCTGGACGAGCGGGGCGCCCCGAGCCTCGCCGGAGCCCCGATCATCGGCGTCCCGGTGAGCGCGGTCGCCGGCTACGCGACCGGCGTCACCACCGACCGACTCGACGTCAGGGTCACCCCCGGCGCCTCCCGGACCGGGACCGTCGACGCCCTGCGCGCCGCCCTCGGCGCCGACGCCCAGGTGCACACCCGCGCGGCCTCGGTCACCGAGGCGACCCGGCAGAGCAACACCCTGTACGGCGTGGTGCTGGTCGCCGCGCTCTCCTTCGTCCTGATCGCGCTCGCGGTGGCGCGGATGGTGGTCGGCAACACCTTCACGGTGGTGCTCGCCCAGCGGACCCGCCAGCTCGCCCTGCTGCGCTGCGTGGGCGCCGACCGGCAGCAGCTGCGCCGGCTGATCCGCCGCCAGGGACTGCTGCTCGGGGCGGGCGCCTCGGCGGCGGGCGTGCTGCTGGGGGTCGCCCTCGGCGCGCTCGGCACGGCCGTGGTCGGCGGGCTCGACCTCGGACCGGTGCACCTGTCGCTGATGCCCTCCCCGCTGACCTGCCTGCTGGCCGGACTGTTCGGCGTGCTGCTGACCCTGCTGGCCGTACGCGGCCCGGCGAAGGCCGCCGCGGCCGTGCCGCCGATCGCCGCCCTCGGCGGCACCCCCGCGCCGGCCGTCGGGGCGGCCAGGGCGCGGGCCGCGGTGTGGACCTCCGGGCTGCTGCTCGCGGGCACGGCGCTGCTGGTGGCCGGGGCGCTGACCCCGCCGCCGCTGTCGCTGCTCGCCGTCACCGTCGGTGCCATCGCCAACTTCTTCGGGGTGCTGCGGCTGTCCCACCGGGTGCTGCCCGCGGTCGTCGCCGTACTGGGCCGCCCCGCCCGCAGGCTCGGCGGGACGGCCGGCCGGCTCGCCACCCAGCAACTGCGGCTCAACCCCGGCCGCACCGGGGCCACCGGCTCGGCGCTGCTGCTCGGCGTGACCGTGATGGTCGGCGCGGTCACCGCGCTCGACATCACCTCGCAGTCGCTGGTGCCCGTGATGTCCGCGCGCCAGCCCGGCGTCTTCTCGGCGGCCGCCACCGGCGGCGGCGCCCTGCCCACCGGGGCACTCGGTGCCCTCGGCGCCGACCACGGGCTGACCGTCACCCCGGTCCGCTCGGCCACCGTCGACCTCGACGGCCGGCCCACCGTGGTCGCCGCCGTCGATCCCACCCGGCTCAACTCCTCGACGGACGACGTGGACCGGGCCCGCGCACTCACCGAGGGCACCGCACTGAGCGGACTCGGCGAGACCGGGGTGCGGCGGGCCGGCGGCGTCGAGCTGAGGCTCCAACCCGGCCGCAGCAGCCTGCCGTTCACCCTGCAGAGCGGCGCCACCCTGCTGGTGACGCCCACCACCCTGGACCGCCTCGCCCCCGGCGCGCCCGTCACCACGGCCTGGATCTCCCCGGCCGCCGGCGACGACCGGCCGACCGCCCGCCGGGCCCTGGACCGCGCCCTCGCCGACCACCCGCAGGTGACCGTCGCCGACACGGCCGCCCAGGCGGACACCCTGCGCTCGCTGCTGGACCGGCTGAAGACCGTCAGCATGGCCCTGCTGTCCTTCTCCGTCGCCATCGCCGGCCTGGGCGTCGCGGCCACCCTGATGCTCAGCATCAGCGAACGCTCCCGCGAGATCGGCATGCTGCGCGCGATCGGGATGTCGCGCGAGCAACTGCGCCGGATGCTCACCCTGGAGGCGCTGCTGCTCTCCCTGGCCGGCGCGCTGGTCGGCACCGGCCTGGGCGTCGCCTACGGCTGGGCGGCCGCCCGCTCGATCACCTCGACGCTGGGAACGGTCGGCACCCCGCCGGTCCTGCCGGTGCTGGCCGCCCTGACCCTGACCGTCCTGGTCGGCCTGGCCGCCGCGGTGCTGCCGGCCCGCCGGGTCGGACGGATGACCGCGGTGGCGGCGATGCGCGCCTCCTGACCGGGCCGGCCAGCCGGTGCACCGGAGCCGACCGCGCCCCGTGCCCTGACGCTCCCGGCGGGTGTGGCCGCCGAGGTGGGTCAGGCCAGGGTGAAGCGGGCTCGGGGGGCCTGCGGGCGGGCGGTGGCGAGGGCGAGGTCGGCGAGGAGGGACTCGGTTTCGCGGGTGCGGCGCAGGACGTCCGGGTCGAGGTCGACGACGACGAGTTCGCGCCGGTCCTCGCTCGCTTCGGCGATCAGCCGGCCGTCCGGGCCCCAGACCGCGCTGCCGCCGCAGGTGTGCCAGCCGCCGGTGCGGCCGATGTGGTTGGCGAGCACTGTGTAGAGGGTGTTGTCGAGCGCGCGGGCCGGGAACCAGGTGCGGGACTCGTGGTGGCCGTGTCCCATGCTGAACAGCGCGCCGACCAGGTAGGCGTGGCAGCCGTCGAGCGCGGCGGCCCGGGCGTGCTCGGGGAAGCCGGAGTCGTAGCAGACGCCGAGCCCGAGCCGCCAGCCGTCCAGCTCCAGGGTGCAGCCGGCCGTCCCGGGGCGGTAGTGCTCGCGTTCGGTCATGAACAGGTGCTGCTTGTCGTAGCGGGTGACGAACTCGCCGTCCGGGCCCAGGACGAGGGCGGAGACGCGCAGGTCGGCGCCGTCCCGTACGGCGGCGCCGACGATGGCGGCGGTGCCGGTCTCGCGGCAGGCCTCGGCGATCGGCGTGAGGCGCGGATCGCCGGGCTGGACGGCGTACTTGACGGGGTCGGCGCTGATCAGCTCGGGCTCGTACCCGGAGAGGACCTTCTCCGCGAACAGCACCAGCCGGGCGCCGGCCCGGGCGGCCTCGCGGATCAGTTCGGCGGCCTGGGCGACGTTGGCGGGTATGTCACCGGCCACGGCCTGGGCCTGGACGGTGGCGATCCGCAGCGGGCGCTCGGGGTAACCGGCGGGCGCGGCGGGGGAGATGGGGGCGGTGGTGTCGGGCATGGCCGTCACGCTAGCGTGGTGGCCGGTGGTGGCCGGGAGCGGGCCGTGGGGTGACGAGGCCTCAGCGGACGGTCTCGTCGGCCCGGCCGGACGGGTCGCCCGGGACCTCCTCCGGCGGGCCGTGCGGCCCGTCCTCGTCCAGCGGGGCGGCCGTGCGCGAGGAGCGCCCGCCCGACACGACGACCCGCTGGACCCGGTCCCTGGTGCGCCAGTTGACCCGCCGTACATCCCGGGCCAGGGCGCCGGGGCGCCAGACCTGGATCACGGCGGTCACGGTGCCCAGCACGATGCCGGCGGCCAGCCAGCCGGCCAGGACGTCGCTGGGCCAGTGCACCCCGAGCGCGATCCGGGTCCAGCCGATGGTCAGCACCGTGGCCGCCGCCACCAGGCAGGCGGCGGTGCGGCCGCGCCGGCGGACCCGGTACCAGAGCAGGCCGACCAGGACGGCGCAGGTGATCGCCGAGGCCATGGCGTGTCCGGAGGGGAAGGCCGGGCCGTCGGCGTGCGAGACCGGATCGGTGAAGGAGGGGCGGCTGCGGCCGAAGGCCAGCTTCAGCGCCCACTGGGCGCCCCAGCCGACCAGGGCCTGGGCGGCCACCCAGCCGGCCAGCACCCGTGCGCCGATCAACCAGAGCCACCCGGCGGCGATTCCGAGCAGCGTCCGCATCGTGACGGTGCCGCCGATGTCCGAGAGCGTCTGCACGGAGGCGGTCCACACCCGGTGTTCCCGGGCGTAGGTGTGCAGTTCGCCGATCCACTCCTGGTCGAAGCGGACCAGCGGGTGCCACTGGCCGGTCACCGGAGCGGCCAGCAGGCCGAACAGCGCGGCACAGCCCAGTGCGAGCGCGGTGTCCCGAAGGAGACTGCGGTTGCGCGCAGTGAGGCGGTTCGTGCTGTTGGTCAGGTGCATGACTGACACCTTCCCAGTGTCCCGTGCCGGGCAAGAGCCGGAGTGATAGCGATTCGGCATCGTTTGTGAGGAGGACCTGCGTGTGCCGGGGTGCGTGCGGCGGCGGAAAGCGGGGAACGCGGGGAACGCCGGCGGCCGTTCGCGGGTTCAACGGGTGGGCGGCGGCAGCGTGTGGGTCGAGTGAAGACATCGCTCCCGGAGCGGCCGGCCGATGGCACGGGACGCGCCCGACCGATCACTCAGCGTTCGAGGCCGGGGTGAAAACCGGCAGGATACTGCATCGCCGGGAAGAATCTGAGTGACTTGGGAATGTTGTCCGGATTCTGTTCGTTGGATCGTTACGTGTGTGCCTCCAGGGGCCCGCACTTCTTGCCCTCACGAGGCAGGCAGGCAGACCTCGGCAATACCAGCAAAGGGAGCAAGCATGGCCACCCGTGCCGTCGTTCGCGACAGGGCCGACCGGAGTCGCGCGGCCCGCCCGACCAACCTTGAGGCCGACCGCGACCTGGTCGGCATGTACCTCGACGAGATCGCCAGGACACCCCTGCTCGATGCCGCCGAGGAGGTCGAGCTCTCGCTGCGGATCGAGGCCGGCGTGTACGCCCAGCACCTGATGGACGAGGGCGGACTCCCCGACGGCGTCACGCGCGAGGAGCTGGAGACGATAGCCGCCGACGCCGAGCGCGCCAAGGACGTCTTCATCCGGTCCAACCTCCGGCTCGTGGTCGCCGTCGCCCGTCGCTACCCGCGCAGCGGCCTGCCGCTGCTGGACCTCATCCAGGAGGGCAACGCGGGCCTGGTGCGCGCCGTCGAGAAGTTCGACTACGCCAAGGGCTTCAAGTTCTCCACGTACGCGACGTGGTGGATTCGGCAGGCGATCACCCGGTCCATCGCCGACCAGTCCCGCACCATCCGGTTGCCCGTGCACCTGGTGGAGGAGCTCGGGCGGATCCGGCGGGTGCAGCGGGAGAAGTCCAAGGAGCTGGGCCGTGAGGCGGAGCCGGCCGAGATCGCGGCCGAGCTGGACACCACCGAGGCCCGGATCAAGGACGTGCTGGACTGGGCGCGCGACCCGGTCAGCCTCAACATGTCGGTCGACGACGAGGGCGAGACCCAGTTCGGTGACCTCGTCGAGGACACCGGGGCCACGTCCCCCGAGGACGCCGTGATGGTCATGCTCCGCCGCGAGGAACTGGACGACCTGATCGGGCGGTTGGACGACCGCACCGCCTCGATCATCCGCTCCCGCTACGGGATGGAGGACGGCCGCGAGCGCACCCTCACCGAGGTGGGCAAGCAGCACGGCCTCACCCGCGAGCGGATCCGCCAGATCGAGAAGCACGCGCTGGCCGAGCTGAAGAAGATCGCCGACCACGCGGGCTTCGAAGCCGCCTGACAGGCCACCCGACAGTTCCGCCTGGCAGGTTGCCCGACGAACCGGTCGGGCCCATGGGCCGAGCCCTCATCCGGGCCCTGGCGCGGAGCGTTCCGCACCGGGGCCCGAGGCGTGCCGCGGGGCTCTTAGGCTGGAGGGGAGGGACGAGTGGACGGAGTGGACGGCGTGAGCGAGCAGGGGCAGGAAAAGGGCCAGGAGCAGGACCGGGCGCAGGAGCCCCGGGAGGCTGCGGCCGCCAAGGCCCGGCTGGTCTTCCGGGACCCGTTGGACCAGCAGTCCAGTGACGACACCGATGCGGGCTGGGGTGCCCGCCCCGGGGCGGGGG
>NZ_JBIVVI010000479.1:0-6343 GCF_044757675.1 Kitasatospora sp. NPDC091257 | reverse complement strand
GGCGGCTCCGCCCGTCCCAGGACCCCCGTGGTCCCCGCCACGGGCGGCGGAGCCGCGGCCGTCGGCGACGAGGCGTACGCCTACACCCACCCCTGCAAGGCCGACAAGCTGACGGTCAAGGTGTCCGCCCGGGCCGGGTCGCCCGACCAGCGGGTGATCGAGGTCCACAACCAGGGCACCGCCTACTGCGGCCTGAGCTACTACCCGCTCATCGGCCTCGGCAGCTCGAAGGCCCCCCAGCACGGCAACGACCTCACTCCGCTGGTTCCGGGCGGGCTGGGCGGCCCGCCGGCCTACGCGCTGGCTCCCGGCAGGAGCACCTACGCGGTGGTGGACCTCAACCCCGGCAGCGGCGGGGTGGCCGACGTGGACCAGCTGAACGTCCTGCCCGACGACCAGATGCCCAACGCCGACACCCGGAACTTCCCGCTCGGCGCCGGCGCGAAGGTGGGCAAGCAGCCGAAGCTCGGCCTGTACCGGGAGAGCGTCTCCGACGCGGCGGCCTCCACGGAGACGGCCGGCCGGAGCTGACCTGCCGCTTCGCACTCCCCTGCCCCGGTCCCCGCCCCGGCCTGCCGGTACGGTGATTCGCGGATCGACGGCATCCCGGGCCGGGCCCGGGGTGGGGGAAGGGCAGCGGATGAGTGTGGAGACCGAGGAGTTCGCGGCGATGCTGCGCGAACTCAAGGAGCGTTCGGGCCGCAGCTACGGGGCCCTGGCCACCCGGCTGCACGTCAGCACCTCCACCCTGCACCGCTACTGCAACGGCGCCGCCGTACCGACCGAGTACGCGCCGGTGGAGCGGCTGGCCCGGGTCTGCGGGGCCGGCGGCGAGGAACTGGTCGAACTGCACCGCCGCTGGATCCTGGCCGACGCGGCCCGCCGCCGGGAGGCCTCCTCCGCGGGCACCCCGGCCACCGCCGCACCGGCGCCCACGCCCACGCCCGCACCGACACCGCAGCCGCAGCCGCAGCCGCAGCCGCAGCCGGAAGCGGAGCCGCGGCTCCGGCCGGAAGCCGCACCCGACCCGCAGTCCGCCGCCGCGCCGGAGGAGGAACAGGAGGTGACGACCACCCACCCCGCGCCCCCGCCCGCCGGGCCGCGCCGCCGCATCCGCACCCGGGTGCTGCTGAGCGCGACCGCCGTGGTCGCGCTGGCCGCCGTGGCCTCCGGCCTCCTCCTGCGCGACACCGGCGACACCGGCGGCACCCCGAACGCCTCCGCCTCCTCGCCCGCCGCACCGTCCGTCGCCGCCACCGCGGGGGCCGGCACCGCGCCCACCGGTGCCCCGGCATCGCCGGCCCCCGCGGGCTCCGCCGCCGCGGACACCCCGTCCGCCGCCGCCCCGGCGGCCCCCGAGGACCTCCCCGCGCCCTTCCACGTCAGTGTCCTCAGCAACGGCTGGGGCAGCCCCTGCGACCAGTGGTTCTTCTCCGCCCGCTCCCCCGCCCAGGTGACCCCGCCCCCGTCGTCCTCCGGCCGGATCGACAGCTGGGCTGCCTCCCAGCGCCTGGTCCCGGCCGGGCACCTGCGCATCGAGCTGACCGCCCTGGGCGCGAGCTCGGACGCCGTCGTGCTGAACTCCATGTCCGTACAGGTGGTCAGCACCCGGCCCGCCCCCAAGTGGAACGCCTACACGCCCGGGTCCGGCTGCGGAGGCGGGCTCGAACCGGCGTCCTTCGCGGTCGACCTCGACGCGGCCACGCCGCGCCTCGTCCCCGTCGCGGGCCGGGAGGGCGAACGGAGGACCGGGACGACGGACTTCCCGTACCGGATCTCGGCCACCGACCCGCAGGTGATCGACGTGGACGCCGCCACCCGCTCCCAGGACGTCAGCTGGTTCCTCGAACTGGTGTGGACCGGCAAGGACGGCCGCAAGGGCACGATGCGGGTGGACCTCGGCGACCAGCAGCCGTTCCGCACCGTGGGCATGCAGGGCGCGCCGAACTACATCCACAACGGCACCTCCTGGGCCCCGGCCCACAACGAGGGCTGAGTCCGGCCGACGGCCGGGGCGGGAGGTGCCCGACCCCTGGCCTACGTCAACGGTGCGGGCATAACCTCGGGGGATGACCGACCGCGTAGTCCCCGAACCGCAGCGCCGTCGACGCCGCCCCACCAAGCAGGGCGTGGTGCTGTCCGCCGAGTTGATCGTCGGGACCGCGATCCGGCTGATCGGCAGCCACGGCACCGAGGCGCTCACGGTGCGACGGCTCGGCGCCGCGCTCGGCGCCGATCCGAGCGCGGTCTACCGCTACTTCCACAGCACCGACGACCTGCTGCTCGCCGTCGCCGACGAGCTGATCGGCCGCGCCCAGCACGGCTGGCGGCCCACCGGCGACTGGCGCGCCGACCTGCGCGCCATCGGCCTGCGCATCCACGCCAGCTACCTGGCCCACCCGCAGGCCGCCATCCTCGCCGCCCACCGCACCACCGGCCGCACCCACGAGATCGCCGCCGTCGAGGCGATCCTCGGCGTCCTGCGCAGGGCGGGCTTCCCGGACCCGGAGGCCGTCCGGATCTACCACGCCTTCGTCGACCAGAGCCTCGGCTTCGCCGCCCTGGACGCCGCCACGCTCGCCCTCCCGGCCCCTGCCCAGAACGCCGACCTCCAGGTCTGGCAGGCCTCCTACGCCCGGCTCGACGCCGCCGACCACCCCCACATCGCGGCCACCGCCCACCTGCTCACCACCGACATGCGCCGCAGCGGCTACCCGTACGCCCTGGACCTGCTCCTGGAGGCCGCCGAGGCCCGGCTGCGAGCGGCGGGCGGCTGAGGCGGGCGGGCCGACGGCGTGACGTTCCTCGTGGCGGGCATGGCGGGCATGGCGCGCGGTGACGGGGGCGGCCGGCCTCGGACGCCCGGCGCGGCACCGCCCGGGCCGGGAAACGCCGCCGACCGCCGGCGGTGAGCCCCCGTACGCCCACCGCCGACGGCCGGTCCGGCCCCTGCCCGGCTCAGTCCGCCGCGTGCACCAACTCGCCGCCGACGTACGTCCGCAGGACCCGGGCCCGCGCGATCTCCTCCGGCGGCCCGGTGAGGATGTCCCGGTCGAGCACGACCAGGTCCGCGAGCCGTCCGGCCGCCAGCACGCCGGCGTCGTCGTGCCCGTTGAGGTACGCGCTGCCGGCCGTGTACGCGGCGATGGCCGAGCCCAGGTCGAGCCGCTGCTCGGGCAGGAAGACCCGCCCGTCGGTGGCCTCCGGTTCCATCCGGTTGACCGCCACGTGCAGCCCCGCCAGCGGGTCCGGGCTGCTCACCGGCCAGTCGCTGCCCGCCGCCAGGGTGGCGCCGGCCCGCTGGAGGGAGCCGAACGGGTACTGCCAGGCGGCCCGTTCGGGCCCGAGGAAGGGGATGGTCAGCTCGTCCATCTGCGGCTCGTGCGCGGCCCAGAGCGGCTGGATGTTGGCGACGGCGCCGAGCCGGGCGAAGCGCGGGAGGTCGTCCGGGTGGACCACCTGGAGGTGGGCGAGGTGGTGCCGGGCGCCGCGCCGGCCGTTGGCGGTGCGGGCGGCCTCGACGGCGTCCAGCGCCTCGCGCACGGCCCGGTCGCCGAGCGCGTGGAAGTGGACCTGGAAGTCGAGCGCGTCCAGTGCGGTGACGTGGCCGCGCAGCGCCACCGGATCGACGAAGCTGAGGCCGGAGTTGGCGGTGGCGCAGCCGCAGCCGTCCAGGTAGGGGCTGGTCATCGCGGCGGTGAAGTTCTCCGCGATGCCGTCCTGCATGATCTTCACCGAGCCGGCCCGGAACCGTCCGTGGCTCAACTCCGCGCGTCGCCGCACGAGTTCGGGGATCTGTTCGGCACCCCGGTCCCGCTCCCACCACAGTGCGCCGGTCACCCGGGCGGTCAGCGCGCCGGAGCGGGCGGCGGCCAGGTAGGCGTCCGACGGGTCCGGCTGGCCGTTGAACGCGCCGAGCAGCGCGTCCTGCCAGCCGGTGATGCCGAGCGAGTGCAGCAGCCGCTGGGCGCGCAGCAGCCCGTCGAGCCGGTCGGCGGCGGTCGAGGGCGGCACCAGCCGGGCGACCAGGGCGGTGGCGCCCTCCTGGAGGGTGCCACCGGGAGTGCCGTCGGCCTCGCGCTCGATCCGCCCGTCGGCCGGGTCGGGGGTGTCGGCGGTGAGCCCGGCGAGTTCCAGCGCCCTGGTGTTGGCCCAGGCGCCGTGGTGGTCCCGGTTGGTCAGGTACACCGGCCGGTCGGGGACGACGGAGTCGAGCAGCTGCCGGGTGGGCAGTCCGCCCTCGAAGCTCTCCATCGACCACCCGCTGCCGGTGATCCACTCCTGCTCCGGGTTGGCGTCGGCGTACGCCCGGACGCGCTCCAGGTAGTCGGCGACGCCGACCGTCCCGGTGAGGTCGCAGGAGGCCAGCTCGGCGCCGCCGAACACCGCGTGGATGTGCGCGTCCTGGAAGCCGGGCAGCAGCAGTTTGCCGGTGAGGTCGACGACCTCCGTCCTCGGCCCGATCAGCTCCCGGACCTCGTCGTGCCCGACGGCGGTGATCCGTTCGCCGACGACCGCCAGGCCGCTCGCCCGGGTGCGGGCCGCGTCGCCGGTGTGGACGGGGCCGTGGGTGAAGACCAGATCGGCCTCGGTCATGGGTGGTGCTCCGTTCTCGCGTCCTCGTGATTCGTCCTGCCGTGCTGCGGGGTCAGTCGGCCACGGCGCCCTCCCGCAGGAAGTACGGCGAGCGCCGCCGCCAGCGGGCCCAGGCCGCCGCCGGCAGCCCGCTGACCACCATCATGATCACCACGGACAGCTCGAACCACCCGTTGTCCGCGGCGAGTTCGAAGTGATCCGTGGAGTCGTAGAAGCTCCAGGCCAGGTACCCGCCGACGGCGAGCAGCGCCGCCGCGCCCAGCAGCGGCCCGACGACCGCGCGCAGCCCCTCCGGCAGGTCGGTGCGCAGCAGTCCGCGGAACCGGACGGCGGCGGCGACGGCGGTCAGCGCGTAGTAGAGCGCGACGACGATGCCGATCGCGTTGACCGCGGCCGAGATCAGGTCGTTGACGGTCGGGATGGCGATCGAGGCCAGCGCCAGCAGGACCGCGACGCCGGTGATCAGCAGGGTGCCGACGGCGGGCGTGGCGTGCCGGGGGTGCAGCCGGGTCCAGACCGGGCCGAGCACCCGGTCGCGCCCCATCGCGTACATCCCGCGGGCGGTCGGGATCACCGAGGACTGCAGCGAGGCCACGGCGGAGAACATCAGCGCGATCAACGGCAGTGCGGCCAGCGGCTGTTCGGCGAGCTTGGTGCCGAAGTAGGTCAGCCCGTGGGCGCCGTTGTCGGCCAACTCGTCGATCGGCAGCACCCGTTGGAAGGCCGTTCCGGCGAGCAGGAACAGCGCCAGCATCACCACCAGGGCCAGCAGACCGCCCCGGGAGGCGTCCCGCGGGTCGCGCACCTCCTCGCCGACGCTGAACACCGACTCGAAGCCCCAGTAGCAGAACACCGCGAGCACCATGCCCTGGGCGACCGCGTCGAAGGAGGGGATGTCGAAGGGGTTGTACCACTGGAGCGAGAACGGCTGGTCGCCGGCGAACAGCCCGTAGCCGCAGAAGCCGAGCAGCACGGCGTACTCGAAGACCAGCAGCGCCTTCTGCAGCCTGGCCGCCAGGTCCAGCCCGCGCACCGCGACCAGTGCGGCGCCCACCAGCACCACCAGGCCGATCAGGGTGCACTGGACGGTCGAGTCGGCGTCGAGCCGCAGCCCGGCGACACTGCGGACGTGGGCCTGGTCCAGCAGCTGGACGATCGAGGAGCCGGTGACGGTCGTGGTGTACGCCATGAAGACCACGGTCCCCACGGTGTTCACCCACCCGGTCAGGAAGCCCAGCCAGGGGCTGAGGATGCGCCCGACCCACCGGTAGCTGCTGCCCGCGTCCGGCTCGACGGCGTTCAGCCGCCCGTACCCGCCGGCGATGGCGAGCACCGGCAGGAAGGCCAGCAGCATGATCGCCGGAAGGTGCAGGCCGACCACGCCGGCCATCAGGCCCAGGCCGATCCCGATGCTGCTGGTGGCGGCCGTGCTGGAGGCGGCGATCACCGCTCCGTCCACCAGGCCGAGCGATTTGCGCATCGTGACGTGGGAGCTTCGCGCGTCCGCTCTCGGGCCGCCGCCCGTGTCCTTCACCGTCGATGCCAACGGATCACCGCCTTGGTCGTGGGGTGCGCGTGTGGGGGAATCCCGGTACCGGTCGCAGAGGGTGACGCGGGCGGGAAGTGCGAGCCATGAAACCGGCGGCCCCGCCACACGTCAATGGCGTTGTCATAAGCCTCGGCGCCGTCACCGCCCCGTCCCGGCCCGTCGCCGCCCCCTCCCGCCCCGGCCCGCCCCGGCCCCCGG
>NZ_JBIVVI010000478.1:0-6355 GCF_044757675.1 Kitasatospora sp. NPDC091257 | reverse complement strand
GGGTGTAGCTGGATACACCCCCGATTCGGTGTGGAGCACCACCGACAGGACCGGGGTCCCGGCGGAAGGCTTGAGGGCATGACGAGCACCGCATCGCACTCCGCCACTGCGCCGAACGGGCGGCCCGGTCCCGGAGGTGCCTCCGCAGCCCCGGAGGGGGCGCTGCCGGCCGGGGCCGGGCCCTGGTCGGTCCGCAGCGCCGGGTCCGGCCGCGGCCGGGCCGCGCTGGAGCTGTACCAGTACGGGGAGTTGACCGACGTCCTGGTCGCCGCCCGGCTCACCCCGCACCTGCTGCGCGGGGCCCGGCACTGCCCGTCCACCGGGCGGAACCGGTACGTGCTGGCCTGGGGCCGGCTGGCGGCCGACGGCGTCGCACCCGCGGTGGTGTTCACCGGGCGGCGGCCGTTCCGCCGGGCGCGGTCGACGGCCGAGGTGGCCGTGGTGGCCGACCGGTTCTGGATCGCCTGGGCCGAGGGCCCGTTCGACGCGGTGCGGGTCGAGCACTCGGCGGGCGGGACGGCCGAGCGGCTGCCGCTGGAGCGGGTGCGGGGCATCGCATGAGTACCGCCGTCCTCTCCGTCCGCCCCACCTCCTCGTACGCCCCGCCCGCGCGCCTCGGCCGGCTCCCGGTCATGGCCGCGGTCGCGCTGCTGCCCTGGCTGGCGGTCCTCGCCGTCTGCCACGAGACCCCCTGGGTCGTGCTCGACCTCACCGAGTTCGCCGCCCTGCTCTCGCTGGACGCGCTGCTGCGCCGGCGCAGCCCCGCCGCGCTCTGGGCCGGCGCGGCGGTGGCCCTGCTGCTCGCCGGGGACGCCCTGGCCGACATCGCCTGCGCCGGGCCGGGCCTCCCGATGCTCGCCGCGCTGGTCATGGCCACCTGCATCGAACTGCCGCTCGCCGTGGTGTGCCTGTGGCTCGGCCGGGACGCGGCGCTGCGGACCGCCTAGGGCGTCGGCAGCTCGTCCATCAGCGCGCGGGTCCCGTCGTCCAGCGGGGTGTACGTGATCATCCGTGTCCCCAGCTGCGGACTGAGCCAGAAGTTGGTGTACTCGCAGCGCAACAGCCCGACCCCCGGCACCTGGAACCGCTTGATCCCGTTGCCCGGCCGCATCACGTCGTGCCGCTGCCAGAGCTCCGCGAAGTCCGGCGAGGCCTTGAGCACCCGGGCCACCAGCGCCTTCCAGGCCGGCTCCGAGCTGTGGTCGGCCATCGCCGAGCGGAACCGGGCCACCATGCCGAGGCGCTCGGTGCGGTAGTCGATCAGCACGTCGCGGAACTGCGAGGGCGTGAACGCCATCCACATCAGGTTCCGGTCCTCCGGGGCCAGCCGGTCGAGGTCACCGACGATCGCGGTGTACTGGGCGTTGTGCGCCAGCACGTCGTAGCGGGAGTTGAGCACCACCGCCGGGTACGGCGCCAGCCGCTCCAGCAGCAGCCGCACGCTCGGGGTCACCGAGGGGCACTCCCTCACCGGCACCGGGTCGTCCGTGCCGGCCAGGGTGAACAGGTGGGCCCGCTCGCTCGGGTCCAGCAGCAGCGCCCGGGCCACCGAGTCCAGCACCTGGGTGGACACCTGGATGTCCCGCCCCTGCTCCAACCACGTGTACCAGGTCACCCCGACCGCGGCGAGCTGCGCGACCTCCTCCCGGCGCAGCCCCGGCGTCCGGCGGCGCCCGGTCATCGGCAGGCCCACCTGCTCGGGCGTCAGGCGCTCGCGGCGGCTGCGCAGGAACGCGGCCAGCTCGTGCCGGCGGGCTTCGTCGGGAGTGGCCGGGCGCGGACCGGCCGAACCGGTGCGGGCTTGCGCGGGAGGTGTGGCGAGGCTCATGCTCCCCAGCATGCGACAGCCGTCAGCCTGTTGCCAGGTACTTCTTATACCCGGATAACCACACTCTGGTACCAGGGTACGACCCGGCGGATCGTAGGACCCGTGACCCGACAACTCGCCGCCGCCCCCGCATCGAGCCGCACCGCCACCCCCGCCACCACCCCCGGCACCGCGGCCGCCCGTACCTCCGCCCCAGGACCGGACGGCCCCGCCACCACTCCCACCGGCCCCGCCGCCACCCTCGGCACCGCCGGGCTGGTCACCGTCCTGCTCGGCGCCTTCCTGCCGATGCTCGACTTCTTCATCGTCAACGTCGCCCTGCCCACCATCGACCACGACCTGGCCGCCGGGCCCGCCGTCCTCGAACTGGTCGCCGCCGGCTACGGCATCGCCTTCGCCGTGCTGCTCGTCCTCGGCGGACGCCTCGGCGACAACTACGGGCGCCGCCGACTCTTCGTCGTCGGCGCCGTCGCCTTCGCCCTCACCTCACTGGCCTGCGGCCTCGCCCCCGGCGCGTGGTCCCTGGTCGCCGCCCGGGCCGCCCAGGGCGCCTCGGCCGCACTGCTGATCCCGCAGGTGCTCGGCACCATCACCGCCGCCACCGAGGGCGCCCGGCGCGGCCGCGCGCTCAGCGTCTACGGCGCGGTCGGTGGGATCTCGGTGGTGATCGGGCAGGTGCTCGGCGGCATGCTGGTCGCCGCCGACCTGTTCGGCACCGGCTGGCGCTCGGTGTTCCTGCTGAACGTGCCGTTCGCGCTGCTCGCCGTGGTGCTCGCGGTCCGCTACGTCCCGGAGAACAGGGCCGCCACGGCCGCCCGGGTCGACGTCCCCGGCACCGTCCTGCTCACCGCCACGCTGCTCTCCCTGCTCATCCCGCTGATGGAGGGCCGTGCCGCCGGCTGGCCGCTCTGGTCCTGGGTGCTGCTGGCCCTGTTCCCCGTCCTCGCCGTCGCTTTCGGTACCGTCGAACGCCGCGCCGAGCGGCGCGGGGACACCCCGCTGGTGCCGCCGTCCCTGCTGCGCATCCCGGAGATGCGACGCGGCCTCGGCATCGCGCTCCCCTACTTCGCGGGCTTCGGCGGCTTCATGTTCGTCATCGCGGTCGCCCTCCAGCAGGGCCTCGGGCTCGGCCCGGTCGCGGCCGGCTGGGCGCTCGTCCCGATGGCCGTCGGCTACTTCTGCGCCTCGCTGGCCGGCCCGCGGCTGATCGGCCGCTGGGGCAGCCGGGTGCTCAGCGCCGGTGCCGTCGTCCAGGCCACCGGCCTCGCCACCCTCGCCCTGACCGTCCTGGCCGACTGGTCGCACTTCTCCCCGCTGCGGATGGCCCCGGGCGTCGCCCTCGCCTCGGCCCTGCTCGTCACCGCCGCCCTGACCACCAGCCCCACCGCCACCGCCGCCCCCACCCCGGCGACGACCGCCGCCGCCAACGACTACTGCGGCGGCCACTGCGCCGACATCCTGCCGCCCGGCGAGAACGGCAACGCCACCCTCGCCGACATCCTGCTCAACCGGGCCTTCGGCACCCGCCCCGCGCACACCGACGACCAGCTCGGCCCCTACGCCGCCCTCGCCTCCGGCTACCCCGGCCTGACCGAGGCCAAGCTGCGCGACTTCTTCAACGACGCCTCCTTCGGCGTCCCCGCCGACCAGGTGGCGAGCACCACCAGCCCGCGTCCGGACGTCACCATCGTGCGCGACAAGGCCACCGGCGTCCCGCACATCTCCGGAACCACCCGCTACGGCACCGAGTTCGGCGCGGGCTACGCCGCCGCCCAGGACCGCCTCTGGGTGATGGACCTCTTCCGGCACGTCGGCCGCGGCCAGCTGTCCGGCTTCGCGGGCGGCGCCGCCGCCAACCGCCAGCTGGAGCAGACCTTCTGGCAGGCCGCGCCGTACACCGAGGCGGAGCTGCAGCAGCAGATCGACGCCATCGCCGCCCGCGGCGGCCGGGCCACCCAGGCACTCGCCGACGCCAACGCCTACCTCGACGGCATCAACCAGTACGCCAAGGAGTCCTACAACGCCCGCACCTTCCCCGGCGAGTACGACCTCACCGGGCACATCGACCCGATCACCAACGCCGGCTCGATCGAGCCGTTCAAGCTGACCGACCTGGTGGCCCTCGCCTCCGTGGTCGGCGCGCTGTTCGGCTCCGGCGGCGGAGGCGAACTGGCCTCCGCCCAGGTCAAGTCGGCCGCCGAGGCCCGGTACGGCAAGGACGCCGGAGACGCGGTCTGGAAGTCGCTGCGCGAGGCGGACGACCCGGAGGCCGTCCAGACCCTGCACGACGGGCAGAGCTTCCCGTACGCGACCGTCCCGGACCAGCCGCAGGGCGCGGCGCTGCCGGACCCCGGCTCGGTGGTGCCCGAGCGGGTCGTCTACGACGCCACCGGCTCGGGCAACTCCGCCACCACCCAGGCGAACGGCGTCCTGCCCGGAAACCTGCTGACCGCCAAGCACGGCATGTCCAACGCCCTGCTGGTCTCCGGCGCGCGCACCGACGACGGCCACCCGGTGGCCGTGTTCGGCCCTCAGACCGGCTACTTCGCCCCGCAGCTGCTGATGCTGGAGGAGATCCAGGGCCCCGGGATCAGCGCGCGCGGCGCCGCCTTCGCCGGCCTGAGCTTCTACGTGCAGCTCGGCCGCGGCCAGGACTACGCCTGGAGCGCGACCTCCGCCGGCCAGGACATCACCGACACCTACGCCGTCCCGCTCTGCACCACCGACGGCTCCCCGGTCACCACCGCCGCCAACTCCTACCTGTGGCACGGCCAGTGCCTGCCCTTCGACCGGCTGGAACGCAAGAACGCGTGGAATCCCACCACCGCCGACTCCACCCCGGCCGGCTCCTACACCCTGGTGATGTACCGCTCCAGGTACGGCCTGGTCAGCGCCCGCGGCACCGTCGGCGGCGCGCCCGTCGCCTTCACCTCGCTGCGCTCCACCTACCGGCACGAGGCCGACTCCATCATCGGCTTCCAGGAGCTGAACGACCCGGGCGCGGTGCAGGGCGCGGCGGGCTTCCAGCGGGCCGCGCAGGACATCAACTACACCTTCAACTGGTTCTACGCCGACTCGCGCGACATCGCGTACTACAACTCCGGCAGCAACCCGGTCCGCGCCCCCGGGGTGGACCCGGGGCTGCCCGTCCAGGCCCAACCCGCCTACGAGTGGGCCGACTTCGACCCGGTCGCCAACACCGCCCGGTACACCCCGGCGGCCGAGCACCCGCAGTCCGTCAACCAGGACTACTACATCTCCTGGAACAACAAGCAGGCGAACGGCTTCACCTCGGCCGGTTTCGGCAACGGCTCGGTGCACCGCGGCAACCTGCTGGACGACCGGGTCAAGTCCCTGCTCAGGAACGGCGGCAGGGCGAGCCGGGTCTCGCTCACCCAGGCCATGGAGAGCGCCGCACTGGCCGACCTGCGGGCCGAGGACGTGCTGCCCGACCTGATCCGCGTGCTGCGCAGCGCGCCCGTCACCGACCAGGCCGCCCTCACCGCCCTGCAGCAGCTGGAGGCCTGGCTCGCCAACGGCGCCCTGCGGAGGGAGACTTCGGCGGGCAGCCACGGCTACGCGGACGCCACCGCGATCCGGGTGATGGACGCCTGGTGGCCGCTGGTCGCCGAGGGTGTCATGCGGCCTGGCCTCGGTGACCCGCTGTTCGGCGCGCTGACCGGCGCCCTCCAGATCAACGAGTCCCCCTCGGGCGGGCAGGCCGGCTCGGCCACCGGCCCGGTGAGCGCCAACGAGGCCATCCCGCACAAGGGTTCGGCCTTCCAGTACGGCTGGTGGAGCTATCTGGACAAGGACCTGCGCGCCGTCCTCGGCGACCAGGTGGCCGGCCCGCTGGCCCGGCCGTTCTGCGGCGGGGGCGACCTCGCGGCCTGCCGGACCGTCCTGCTGAACACCCTGAAGCAGGCCGCCGCCCAGACCTCCGTCCAGGTCTACCCGGGCGACGCGGACTGCTCGGCCGGCGACCAGTGGTGCGCCGACACGATCATCCAGCGCCCGCTGGGCGGCGTGACGGACGACAGGACCACCTGGCAGAACCGCCCGACCTACCAGCAGGTGGTCCAGTTCCCGAGCCACCGCTGACCGACGCGGCCGGTGCCCCCGGCGAGGGGCACCGGCCGCCGGTCACTCCGCCGCGCCCACCCGCTTCGCGACCGCCGCCGTGTCCTCGCGCAGGTACCGGGGCTGGACCCGCAGCCGATCGGCCACCTTGAAGTAGGCCTTGCGGCTGTCGGGCGTGGTCATCCGGTCCGAGGCGGCGGCGGCCAGATCGACGATGGCCTCCATCAGCCCGGCGAGCGCCCCCAGCAGAGCCGCCTCCTCCTTCTCCGGAACCCTCTCCCGGCTGCTGTCCCGCGCCTTCGGCAGCGCGTTCTCCCGCAGCTGCCGCCGCGCCTCGTCCACCGCGTCGACCATCGCCCGTACGCCACTGTCCATCGCGACCCCCTCGTCCCTTCGCTCCTCCGGTGTACTCCGCGAGCCTTCCCACCCCGCCCCCCACTCAGACCC
>NZ_JBIVVI010000477.1:0-6363 GCF_044757675.1 Kitasatospora sp. NPDC091257 | reverse complement strand
CCCCCGCCGAGGTGCGGCGGGGGCCCGGTCGGGATCAGGGTGTCGAGCGGACCGCGGCTCAGAAGGCCGGGACGACCGAACCCTGGAAGGTGTCGTTGATGTACTTCTTGACCTCGTCGGAGTGCAGCAGCTCGGCCAGCTTCTTGACCCGCGGGTCGTTCTCCTTGCCCTTCTTGACGGCCAGGATGTTGGCGTACGGGTTGCCCTCGGCCTTCTCCAGCACCAGGGCGTCGGTGGCCGGCTTCAGGCCGGAGTCGATCGCGTAGTTGCCGTTGATGACGGCGGCGTCGAGGTCGGCGACGGAGCGGGGCAGCTGGGCGGCCTCCAGCTCCTTCCACTTGAAGTTCTTCGGGTTGCCGGTCACGTCCGCCGGGGTGGCGGCGGTGGTGACGCCGTCCTTGAGGGTGATCAGCTTGTTGTCGGCGAGCAGCTTGAGCGCGCGGCCCTCGTTGGTGGCGTCGTTCGGCAGACCGATGGTGGCGCCGTCCGGCAGGTCGGCGATCGCCTTGACCTTCTTGGAGTAGACGCCCAGCGGCTCCAGGTGCACGGGCTCGACCGACACGATGTCGGTGCCGCGCTTCTTGTTGAAGTCCTCCAGGTACGGGACGTGCTGGAAGTAGTTGGCGTCGGCCGAACCGTCCTGCACCGCCGTGTTGGGGGTCACGTAGTCGGTGACCTCCTTGATGTCGAGCTTGAGGCCCGCCTTCTCCGCGAGGTTGTCCTTGACGAACTTCAGGATCTGACCGTGCGGGGTGGGGCTGGCCACGACCTTGAGCGGCGCGTTCGCGTCCGACGAGGAGGAGGACCCGGAGCTGCCGCAGGCGGCGAGCGAGAGGGCGACGCCGGCGGTGGCGAGGATGCTGGTGAACTTCAGAACGTTGCGCACGAAAAGTGCCTTTCTGCGTGGAACGGGGAGCCGCGCCCGGGGTCGGACGGGGGAGGTCTAGGAGGCGACGAGGTCCTCGTCGGGAGTCGTCCGGGAGCGGCCGAGCAGCCGGGTCCGGCCGCCGGTGCGCCCGCGGTGGGAGAGCCGCTGGACGACGAAGTCGCCGATCAGCTGGACGGCGGTGACGATGATCACCAGCTCGGCCACGATGACCCACATGAAGGTGGTCTCGAAGCGCTGGTAGCCGTAGTTGACGGCGAGGGTGCCGAGGCCGCCGCCGCCGACCGTGCCGGCCATCGCGGAGTAGCTGATCAGGGTGATGACCGTGGTGGTGACCGAGGCCACGATGCCGGGCAGGGCCTCGGGCAGCAGGGTCTTGCGGACGATCGTCCAGGTGCTGCCGCCCATCGACTGGACCGCCTCGACCAGGCCCCGGTCGACCTCACGGACGGAGGTCTCGACCAGGCGGGCGAAGAACGGGATGGCGCCGATGGTCAGCGGCACGGTCGCCGCCTGCCAGCCGATGGAGGTGCCGACCAGCCAGCGGGTGAAGGAGATCAGCGCGATCATCAGGATGATGAACGGCACCGACCGGGCGAGGTTCACGACGAAGCCGATGCTCTTGTTGACGGCCCGGTTGGCCAGCAGGCCGCCCTTGTCGGTGAGCACCAGCAGCACGCCCAGCGGCAGGCCGAGCAGGACGGTGACGACCGCGGACACCCCGACCATCTGGAAGGTCTCCTGCGTGGCGGGCCCCATCAGGGCCCACATCTCGTCCCAGGTCATGCCACCGCTCCGTCCGTCGCACCGATCACGTCCACCTGCAGGCCCTGCTCGCGCAGGTAGCCGATCGGCACCACGTTGTCCTGGTGGCCGCCGGACAGCTCGACCCGCATCCGGCCGACCATCCGGCCGGCGATGGTCTCCACCGCGGCGCCGAGGATGTTGATGTCGATCTGGTAGGTGCGGGCGAGCTGGGAGACGAAGGGCTGGGCCGAGCTGTCGCCCTGGAAGGTGATCTCCAGCACGGTGGAGCCGGGGTGGCCGGTGCCGAACTCGCTGAGCGGGAACAGCTCGCGGGCCAGCTCGGAGCCGGGCCTGGCGAGCAGGTCGGTGAGCTCGCCGGACTCGACCACCCGGCCGCCGCGCATCAGGGCGGCGGAGTCGCAGACGGACTTGATGACGTCCATCTCGTGGGTGATCAGCAGGACGGTGAGGCCCAGCTGCTGGTTGAGCTCGCGCAGCAGCTTGAGGATCGAGCGGGTGGTCTCCGGGTCGAGCGCCGAGGTGGCCTCGTCGGAGAGCAGCACCTTGGGGTCGCCGGCCAGCGCCCGGGCGATGCCGACGCGCTGCTTCTGGCCGCCGGAGAGCTGGTTGGGGTAGCTGCGGGCCTTGTCGCCCAGGCCGACCAGGTCGAGCAGTTCGGCGGCCTTGCGGCGGCGCTCGGTGCGGTCCAGGCCGATGATCTCCAGCGGGAGCTCGACGTTCTGCTGCACCGTCCGGGAGGAGAGCAGGTTGAAGTGCTGGAAGACCATGCCGATCCGGCGGCGGGCCTCGCGCAGCTCCTTGCCGGCCCGGTTCTCGCCGCCGGCCAGCGCGGTCAGCTCGACCCCGTCCACGGTGACCGTGCCGGAGGACGGGCGCTCCAGCATGTTCACGCAGCGGATGAGGGTGGACTTGCCGGCACCGCTGGTGCCGACGACTCCGTAGACCTCGCCCGGGCGGACGTGCAGGTCGACACCGGCGAGGGCGGTCACCTCGCGGCCTCGGGAACGGTAGACCTTCGTCAGGTCCGTGGTGGTGATCACAGCGGCTTTCCGTGGGTCGGGGGCGGGCGGCGCGGGTCGACCGCCCGACCTGCTTGCGGTCGGCGGGGCGACCTCACGGCGCTGCGCCAGGAGGGTCCGGACCTGGCGTCCCTCGATCGTGGCCGTTGGACGCCGGGGCCGCGCGACGGCGTGGCCCTAACACCCTACCGTTGCACTGAAGAAGCCCCACCGGATCGTTTTCCGGTGGGGCTTCTTCAGGTCTTGACGGCAGTAGCCGAAGAATCCGCTCGCGCGGGGCATAGCGGGCCTCGATCCTGGAGGGGTCAGATCGGCAGGTTCCAGCCCGGTCCGTCCTCGCTTCCGATCCAGACCCGCTGCCCGGTCGGCGAGACGGTGAGGCCGAAGCCCTCCTGGTGCGGCTCGCCGGCCCGCTGCCAGGCTTCGACGGCGCTCTCCACCTGGTCCCAGAGCCGGAGCGGGCCGCGCTGCACCACGGTCCACCCGCCACCGGGGACGGGCGCGGTCCGGGCCTGCGATCCGGTGGCCACGTCCCAGAGGATCTGGTGCCCAACGGCTCCCATCCGTTCGGCCGAGGGCGCCGCGAGCTGGGCGACCCAGCTGCCGGTCCAGGTGCTGATGACCTCGGGGTCGATCCGGGACGGGCGCTCGTCCCCCGGGAGCAGGGAGATGCTCTGGCGCGGCGGTCGGTCGTGCGGGCGGGCGATCATGAAGCTGGTCCAGCCGGGCATGAACCGCCCCGTTCCCTCGCCGGGGGCCGTCAGGACCAGGCGCACGAGCCCGAAGCCGAACCCCCACCCGGACAGGGTCGCCAGGATGACGCCGCCGGGCTTCACCTGGTGCAGCCAGCCGGGCGGCAGGTACCGGACGGCGCAGGTGGCGATCAGCCGGTCGTACGCACCCTCGCCGCCGTCCGGGTCGCCGATCAGCCCGTCGCCGACGACCAGTCGGGGAGCGAACCCGGCCGCCCCGATCGCGGCGGCGGCGCGCTCGGCCACCAGCGGGTCGTACTCGATGCTGGTCAGGTTGGCGTCCCCGAGGCGATGCGCGCCGAGGGCGGTCGAGTAGCCGGTGCCCGTGCCGATCTCCAGCACCCGGTGCCCGGCTACGGCATCGAGCTGCTGCCACATGCCCAGCACCAGGGACGGCAGGGTGGACGACGACGACGGCGTCCCGGTCACGGTGCCCCCGGTCACGTCCTCGGGGCGGACGTGACCGTCGAGTTGGGTGATCAGCGTCTCGTTCGCGTAGACCTGCCTCAGCCATCCGGGGTCGGTCCGGTGCACGGGCCGGTACGCGGTCGGATTGCTGCCCGGGACCGGCACGAAGAACGACCCGACGAACAACTCCCGCGGCACGGCGAGCGCGGCGGCCCGCCACGCCGGATCGCTGATCGCGTCATCCCCGGTGAGGCCGTCCACCAGGGCGGCGCGGAGCCGGTCCGATGTGCTCATGATTCGATGTCCTTCTCCGGGAGGTCGGCGATGGCAGAGCGGAGCGGCTCCACGGCCGGCACCGGGGAAACCCACGCCGCCCGGAAAATCCGCTGGCGCAATGCTCGCGGAGGATCGACCCTGGTCAGCGTGTCAGAACCCAAGTATGAGATCCGCGCCCTCCACACCGCCTCCACGGTAACCGTCTACCAGGCGTACGCGCCGGAGATCGGGCTGCCCGCCGCACGGGACGGCCGCTTTCCGGCGGCGTGGAAGCGGGACCGGATGACGTAGATCAAGCCGTCGTTCCTCTGGATGATGTACCGCTGCGGATGGGCGACCAAGGAGGGGCAGGAGACCGTCCTCGCGATCGAGATCACCCGCGAGGGCTTCGAATGGGCCCTGGAGAACAGCTGCCTTTCCCACTACAAGCACGGGCTGCACCCCGACCAGGCCGCCTGGAAGCGGGACTTGAGGCGGTCGCCGGCCCGCGTGCAGTGGGATCCCGAACGCGGCCTGCATCGGGAGCCGCTGCCCCATCGGTCGCTTCAGCTCGGCCTCACCGGCGAGGCCACCGAGCGCTACGCGGACGAGTGGATCGTCTCGGTGGAGGACGTCACCGCACTCGCGCACACGATCCACTCCCACGTGCGGGCCGGGGAGTTGGAGGAAGCCCGGAAGCTCCTGCCCGCCGAACGCCCGTACCCGTCGGGCGACACCCTGCTGACCCACCTGGGCGCCTGAGCCCGGCCTATGTTCTTCTCGTGTACCGAGTTCCCGGTCAGCCCTGGCCCGGGAACTCGCCGTCTTGAACGGCCGCAACGAATGCTTCCCAAGAAGCGGCCGGGAAGACGAGGGACGGGCCGCCGGGGTCCTTGGAGTCACGCACGGGGACGAGGCCGGGGAATCCGGGGGCCACCTCGATGCAGTTGCCGCCGTTGCCGCCGCTGTAGCTGCTCTTGCGCCAGACGGCCCCGTCGAGCCTGTTCCTCGTCATCCTTGAACCCTTCCAGCGCATCCGCGATCAGCGCGAGCGAGGCGGCTACTGGCAGTGCCGTCCCATGGAGCAGATCATAGCTCCAGCGATGCCGCGCAACGATCTCCGGAGCATCGCTGGAATGCCCGCGATCAAGGCTCTCGGAGTACACACAGGTTCGCCCATCAGGCATGTCCAGCAGCACCATTGAGACGTCAACGCTGGCCTGTCGACACGCGAACGGCGCGATCTGGATCACGATGTTCGGGAGCTTTGCAACCGCCAGCAAGTGTTCCATCTGGCGCCTCATCACGCCCGGTCCGCCATAGACGGTTCGAATGCAGCTCTCATCCAGGATTGCCAGCAGCGGCGGCCCATCCGGCTCCAGGAATCGCTTCTGTCGCGCCAACCGAGCCTGCGTTCGTTGCTCGATCACCTCCGGCCTGCCAGCTGCATCACTGACCGCGAACACGGCCTCCGCATACTCGCGGCATTGCAGTAGCCCATTCATCACAGCAACTTGGAAGACCCTGGCCGCCAGCGCCTCGGCCTCCGCATCGACATGGGTCTGGAACCAATCCGGATGCTCAACCCCCACGCTCCAGTCCACCCGGTCCCAGAGCCGCTTGAGCGATCCGCCCGTGTCGAGCAGCAGGTCCGCCTGCACGACCATGTCCGGCGGCATGCGCCTCTGGCCGGACTCGTACCTGGTGATGTTCGGCCTGGTGCAGTGCAGCAGCTTCGCCAACTGCTCCTGCGTGTAGCCGGCCATCTCCCGGTAGAACCGCAGCTCTTCGCCGAAGATCCGCGCCGAACTGGCCGTCACTTCGCTCTTGAGTCGCCGGTGTGCCATGCCTGACCCCCTGACGTACCGCGTGTGCGTGGTACCCGATTTCGGCCATCACCGTACCTCCGCGACCCGGATCATTGAGACCGGAACGCAATCATCTGCATGCGCAGCGTGATTGTGCGCGCTCCTGTCGCACGCCCCTCCGCCCCTCCGAGGTCCCCCATGCTCAAAACGCACCGTCGCCCCCGCATGTTCGTCGCGCGCCTCGACTCGCGGACCGAGTCCACGCCGCTGGCCCGGTACTTGCTCCGCGCGTACCTCTCCGCCCTCCCCGCGGGCGACCGGTACTCGGACACCGCCGAACTCCTCCTCGGCGAACTGTTCGCCAACGCCGTCCAGCACTCCGACGCCCCCGACGACTGTCACATCGAGGTCCGCTTCACCGTCACCGGCTCCCGTCTGCGCCTGGAAGTCCACGACGCCGGCACCGA
>NZ_JBIVVI010000476.1:0-6367 GCF_044757675.1 Kitasatospora sp. NPDC091257 | reverse complement strand
GCTCCTTCTCTCTGTGGGGCGGCGGGGGGGGGGGGGGGGGGGGGGGGGGGGGGGGGGGGGGGGGGGGGGGGGGGGGGGGGCCGCCCCCCCCCCCCCCCCCCCGCCCGCAGGACGGTCAGGCCGGAGTGCCCAGCCAGTCGGTGAGGGCGGCGCGGAGCTCGCCCTGGCCGGGGTCGACGGCGCCCCAGGCGACGTAGCCGTCCGGGCGGATCAGCAGGACGGTGTCGCGCAGCTTGCCGTGCGGGTCGGCGGGGGCGGCGCAGACCACGCGGTCGGTCCAGGGCTCGGCGGCGGCCAGCTCGTCATTGCTGACCAGGACGAACTTCCCGGCGCGCAGCGCCTCGTAGAGCCGCTCCGGGGCGGCGGGAGCGCCCTCGACGGGCTTGCTCAGGGCGGTCAGCCGCAGGTCCGGGACGCGCTTGCCGACCTGCGGGTGGGCGTCCTTGGGGGCGGGGTAGGAGATGCCGATGCCGGAGACCAGCCTGGCGCCGCGCTCGGTGACCGGGTCGAGGTGGCCGCCCAGCGCGGTCAGCGCCCCGCGCAGGGCGCGGGTGGGGGCGGACTCGGCGAGCGCCAGCCGGATCAGCGCGCCGGAGGTGCGCAGCACCGTCCGGCCGACCGGGTGCCGCTCGGTCTGGTAGGTGTCCAGCAGGGCGTCGGTGGCGTGGCCCCGGAGCGCGGCGGCGAGCTTCCAGGACAGGTTGGCGGCGTCCTGGAGGCCGGTGTTCATGCCCTGGCCGCCGGCCGGGGAGTGGCAGTGCGCGGCGTCGCCGGCCAGGAAGACCCGGCCGGAGCGGTAGTTGGGGGCCTGTCGCTCGTCGCTGTGGAAGGTGGAGCTCCAGCGCACCTCGTGCAGGCCGTAGTCCTCGCCGAGGATGGCCCGGGTGAGGTCGGTGAGCTGCTCGGTGGTGGGGGTGGTGCCGTCCGGGTACCGCTCCTCGCGGTCCCAGGCGATGATCCGGAACCAGCCGTCGCCGAACGGGGCGATGAAGGCGAAGCCGGCCTGGTTGGCGCCGACGGTGATCGCCTGGGCGGGCTCGCGGTCCAGCCGGACGTCGGCCAGCACCACCGAGTCGACCACGGACTCCCCGGGGAACGGGATGCCCAGCAGGTCGCGGACGGTGGAGTGGGCGCCGTCGGTGGCGACCGCGTACGCGGCGCGGTGGCTGTGCCCGTCCCGGGTCTCCAGCGTCACGCCCTCGGCGTCCTGGTGCAGCCCGGTGACCTCGGCGCCGCGCAGCACGGTCGCGCCGGCGTGCTCCGCGCGCTCCAGCAGCACCCGCTCGACGTGGTACTGCGGGGTGATCAGGACGAACGGGAAGCGGGTGGGCAGCGAGCCGAGGTCGATGCCGAAGCGGTCGAACATCCTCAGTTCGGCGAGCGGACGGCCGGTGGCGATCAGCTCCTCGGCCAGGCCCCGGGCGTCCAGCAGCTCCAGGCTGCGGGCGTGCACGGCGAAGGCCCGGGTGAGGTTGGACTCGGCGGCCCGCTTCTCCAGCACCGTGACGCCGACCCCGGCGGCGGCGAGGTCGCCGGCCAGCAGCAGTCCGGTCGGTCCGGCGCCGACGATCAGGACGTCGGTTTCGGTCGTCGGCTTCACGGCCATGTATTCAGCTCCCGTTCCTCGGAGGGCGGTCGGACGCCGTTCCCGGCGTTCTCCCAGCCTCCATCATCGCGGGCGCCGTCGGGGCTGTGAACCGCCGGGTCCCGGCGGTGGGTGACCGCCGGGACCCGGGTACTCGTCGAACGGCTCAGGCGTGCCGGCGGATCTCCACCGTGCGGAACCGGTTGGCGACGAACGCGCCGTCGCAGTAGGCCGCGTTGGCGGCCGGGTTGGCGCCGGTGCCGTGCAGGTCGGAGAAGGCGGCGGTCTGGTTGGGGTAGACCCCGCCGGTGAGGTTGAGCGAGAGCGAGACGCCGGAGTCCAGCGCGGCCTCGACCAGCAGCGCCTCCACCGCGGGCGAGGTGGTGTAGCCGGAGGCGGTCATGGCGCCCTTCTCGCGGACCGTGGTGCGCAGCAACTCGACGGCGGCGGCGGTGGATTCGACGGCGACGGCGAAGGAGACCGGGCCGAAGCACTCGCTGCGGAAGACCGCGCGGTCGTCCGGCTTGTCGGCGTCCAGCTTGACCAGCGCGGGGGTGCGGACGGTCGCGCCGGGGAAGTCCGGCGAGGTCACCGCGCGCGGGGCGAGGGCGAGTTCGCCGTACTCGCCGCCGGCCGCGGCGGCCGAGCGCTGGAGCACCCCGGGGTTGACCACGGCGCCGAGGATCGCCGCGGCGCGGGCGTCGTCGGACAGCAGGCCCTCGATGGCGCCGGCCAGGTCGGAGACCACCTGGTCGTAGGACTTGTCGCCCTGGTCGGTGGCGATGCCGCCGCGCGGGATCAGCACGTTCTGCGGGGTGGTGCACATCTGGCCGCTGTAGAGCGAGAGCGCGAAGGCCAGGTTGCCCAGCATGCCCTTGTAGTCGTCGGTGGAGTCGATCACCACCGCGTTGACGCCGGCCTTCTCGGTGTACACCTGCGCCTGCTTGGCGTGCTCCTCCAGCCAGTCGCCGAAGGCGGTGGAGCCGGTGTAGTCGATCAGCTTGATCGCCGGGTGGACGGCGAGCGCCTGGGCGACGGTGCCGCCCTCGTGCTCGGCGGCCAGGCAGACCAGATCGGCGTCGAAGCCGGCCTCGGCGAGCACCTCGCGGGCGATCCGCACGGTCAGCGCGAGCGGCAGCACGGCCCGCGGGTGCGGCTTGACCAGCACCGGGTTGCCGGTGGCCAGCGAGGCGAACAGGCCCGGGTAGCCGTTCCAGGTGGGGAAGGTGTTGCAGCCGATCAGCAGCGCGAGGCCGCGCGGGACGACGGTGAACTCCTTGGTCATCACCAGCGGGTCGCGCTTGCCCTGCGGCTTGGTCCAGGCGGCCTGCCGGGGCAGCCGGGTCTGCTCGGCGTAGGCGTAGGCGACGGCCTCCAGGCCGCGGTCCTGGGCGTGCGGGCCGCCGGCCTGGAAGGCCATGCCGTAGGCCTGGCCGGTGGTGTGCATGACGGCCTGGGCGAACTCGTGGGAGCGGGCGTTGATCCGGTGCAGGATCTCCAGGCAGACGGCGGCGCGTTCCAGCGGGGTCGCGGCGGCCCAGCCGGGGCGGGCGGCGGTGAGCGCGGCGATCAGCGCGTCCGGGGCGGCGTGCGGGTAGGTGATGCCCAGCTCGACGCCGTACGGGGAGGCCTCGCCGCCGACCTGGTCGCCGTCGGTGGGGTGGCCGTCGAGGGCGAAGGGCTTGCCGAGCAGGGCGTCGAAGGCGGCCTTGCCGTCCGCCGGGCCGCTCTCGCCGTAGGCCTTCGGGAACTCGGGGTAGGGCGACCAGTAGTCGCGCTCGGTGGCGGCGGTGAGCGCGGCGTCCAGGGTGGCCTGGTGGCGCTCGACCAGCTCGCTGACGAGGGGGTGGGTGACCGCTGCGGACATCTGTGCGCTCCTCGGAGGGCCTCGAAAAGCAGGACGGGACACGTCACAGAGTAACCGAACGATCGGTCGGCTCAAGGGGGTGCAGCGGGGGAATCCGGCGGGAACGCACAGGGGGCGCGTCCATGGCGGACGCGCCCCCGTGGGCTCGGGTGATCCGGGTCTACGGCACGCCGAGCTCGAAGATGATGTACCCGGCGTACCAGCCGGAGGCGACCGCCCCGGTCCCCAGGACGGTGGCCAGCACCGGCAGGCTCAGCTTGCGCATCGCCACCGCCAGCGCGATGAACAGCGGGAACACGGGCATCAGGTAGCGCGAGACGTTGCCGAAGATGCCGAGGCTGCCGAGCACCGAGACGATCGTGGCCAGCGTGTAGGCGGTCAGCACCAGCGGCGGGCGCAGCCGGACCAGCAGCACGATCAGCACCGGCAGGCTGAACACGATCAGGGTGGCGAGGAGGTCCGGCACCGGGAAGCCGTAGGGGTAGTCGCTGCGGCCCAGCATCACCCCGCGGATCGCGTGCCAGGTGCCCTGGCCCCAGTCGAAGTAGTGCATCCAGGCGTCCTGCTGGATCCGGAAGTAGCCGCCCCACTCGCCCGTCCGCCAGCCCACCCAGCCGACGTAGCCGAGCAGGCCGACCGGGGCCAGCACCATCGCGGTCAGCGGGCGCAGGACGCCGCTCTCCCGGCGGTACAGCTCGACGATCGCGGCCAGGCCGACGGCGCCGATCAGGGCCGCGGAGGTGGGCCGGTTGAGCCCGGCGACCAGGGTGATCACCCCGGCCGCGATCCACTGCTTGGTCATCACGCAGTAGCAGGCCCAGGCGGCCAGCGCGACGAACAGCGAGTCCGAGTAGACGGCCCACTCGGCTCCCGAGCCCGGGACGATCGCCCAGATGCCGGCCGCGATCACGCCCGAGCGCGCGTCCGAGGTGAGTTTCTCCACGACGGCGTAGATGCCGGCCGCGGCGAACAGCGAGGACACCACCGAGACGAGCATTCCGGCGCCGTACAGGCCGAGGCCGGTGGCCTCCGAGACCATCCGCATCAGGCCCGGGTAGAGCGGGAAGAAGGCGGCCGAGTTCTGCTCGATGGTGTAGCCGATCGGACCGTTGGGGATCGGGACGAGCGCCGGGTGGTAGCCGAACTGCGCCACCTGCTGGTACCACCAGCCGTCCCAGGTGGCCAGCACGTCCCAGGGGTTGGCGCCGCCGCCGAACCGGGCCGGCTTCTTGGCGTAGTCACCGGCGAAGGAGAGCAGCTTCATGAAGACGGTGAAGCCGATCAGCTTCAGCACCGCGTAGCACCAGACGGCCGGTCCGTAGCGGACCACCAGGTCGCGACCGCGTTCCTGCCAGGTGCGCCCGGTGTCCGCCGGCTCCTCGCTGCGCTGCTCTGGCATGTCGGAGGCGACTGCCGGTATTGCGTTCATCAGCCGTGGACCCCAGTGCTCTGGACGTGGACGGATCGTCCGGAGATTCTAGGGCCTGCCTTTCCGGGCTGGTGTGGACCAGTCGGACCCGATCGCGTAACGCGGGGGGCGGCCGGGGATACTCGGAGGATGGCCGATCACACCACGCGCACCGCCTACACCGTGGAGTCACTGCTCGCGGTGACCGTCGACGTGTTCAACGAGCGCGGCTACGACGGCACCTCCATGGAGGACCTGTCCCGGGCGGCCGGGATCTCCAAGTCCTCCATCTACCACCACGTGCGCGGCAAGGAGGAACTGCTGCGGCTGGCGGTCGGGCGGGCGCTGGACGGGCTGTTCGCGATCCTGGTCGAGCCGGCCGCGGTCCGGGGCCCGGCGGTGGAGCGGCTGGAGCACGTGGTGCGGCGCACCGCCGAGGTGCTGCTGGAGGAACTGCCGTACGTGACGCTGCTGCTGCGGGTGCGCGGCAACACGGCCACCGAGCAGTGGGCGCTGGAGCGCCGGCGGGACTTCGACCACCAGGTGGCCGAGCTGCTGCGGGCGGCGGTCGCGGACGGCGCGCTGCGCGCGGACGTGGAGCCCAGGCTGGCCACCCGGCTGCTGTTCGGGATGATCAACTCGATCGTGGAGTGGTACCGGCCGGGGCTCAAGGCCGCCGACGGGGTCGCGGACGCGGTGGTCCACCTGGCCTTCGACGGGCTGCGGGCGTGCTGACCGGCCCGGCCCGCCGCGGCGGGCCGACAGGTGGGCCGATCGGTGGGACCGGCGGGCCGGCCGGTCGGATCGGCGGCCCGACCGGTCAGATCGGCGGCACCTGGTCGGTCTCCTCGAAGACCAGCATGGTCCGGGTGCCGAGCACCTGGGGAATGGACTGGATGCTGCCCAGCACCAGCTCCCGCAGGGCCTGGTTGTCGGCGGTGTGCACCAGCAGCAGGACGTCGAAGTCCCCGCCGACCAGCGCGATGTGCGCCACCCCGGGCAGCTCCAGCAGCCGTTCGCGCACCGTCCGCCAGGAGTTCTGGACGATTTTCAGGGTGACGTACGCGGACGCGGTCTGACCTGCCCGTTCGTGGTCCACCCTGGCAGTGAAGCCGCGGATGATGCCGTCCTCGACCATTCTGGAGATCCGGGCGTACGCGTTGGCCCGGGACACGTGCACCCGCTCGGCCACCGAGCGGATGGAGGCGCGCCCGTCCTGCTGCAGCAGCCGAAGGATCGACCGGTCGACCTGATCGAGTCTGGACATCTGTTCAGCAGACATGACCCCCCACCCCCACCGATTGGACACACTGCCACCAGTCGACCGCCGAACAGGCCGAATGTCCACCACCTTGTCACGCTTCTGGTCAAGATGAACAGACGACCGAACAATCGGTAGGGAGCCCCCGCCACCCCTGGAGGTGCCCCGAGATGACCGTTCTCGACCACAGACACCACACGAGCGTGCCCGGCTGGCTGCCCGGGGCCACCGCTCCGCGCACCGACC